>NZ_JBHUAF010000092.1:0-25335 GCF_042789895.1 Kitasatospora sp. NPDC056783 | reverse complement strand
CGTCGTTCCGGCCGGCCCCGCCGCGACGCCGACCGCGTTCCGATGCCGCGGCCTGTGCGCCTGACACCGCGGGGCGAGGGCGGGAAGCGGCCTTCTCTCCTGCCCCCGCCCTGCGGTACCACAGCACCTCGTCCAGAGCATCCGCCCCGCGTGTACGGCATTACGCCCGCGCGAGCGCCCCGCCGTCGATCACGTAGCCGGAGCCGGTGATGCGGGTGGCGCGGTCCGAGGTCAGGAAGGACACGAGGTCGGCGACATCCTCCGGCTCGCTGACGCCCTTCATCGGTGCGCCCTCCATCTCGACCATCATCTGGACGACATCGTCGCCGTCCTGCCCGGTGGCACCCCTGATGCTGTCCGCGACCATGTCCATGGCCGGGGTCCTGACCAGTCCCGGAAGGACGCTGTTGACGCGGATCCCGTACCCGGCGACCTCGGCCGCCAGTCCCTTCGCGTAGTGGAGGAGCGCCGCCTTCGCCGCCCCGTAGTGGAGCAGGGCGCCGACCGGCCGCCGGGCGGTCGTCGATGCCATCTCGATGATCACCCCGCTGCGCTGTTCGATCATCGACGGCAGGACGGCCCGGTCGAGCCGGACCGCGGCGAGGTAGTTCGTCTTGAGTGCCTCGATCCAGTCCTCGTCGGGGATCGTGGAGTACCCGCCCAGGTGCGGCATGCCGCCGCTGCTCGCCCCACCCGCGTTGTTGACCAGGATGTCCACACCGCCGAGTAGTTCGAGAGCCGTGTCGGCCAGCTGCCGAACGCCCTCCGGGCTGCTCGAATCGGCGATCACCAAGTGTGCCGAGTCCGGGAGCCCGGGTGCCTCCTTCCGTGCCGAAGTCACCACGGTCGCCCCCTCGGCGACGAGTCTGCGCACGATCGCCAAGCCGATGCCGCGGGTACCGCCTGTCACCAGCGCGCGTTTACCCCGTTTGCTCGTTGACGCGTTTGTTTCGTAGGACATGACGCTTTCCTGTCTTCGACGGTGCTTCAGTGATGGCCCCGCGGGGTGGCACGGGGCCCGGTGGCCGGGCGGTGATCAGCTCGTCGGCTTCTGCGACTGCCGTTCCGCCGCGAGGTCCAGGATGTTCCGGTTCCCCTCCGTCCAGAGGATGGTCATCGCCAGCTCGTCGATCCTCCAGTCGCCGCCGGAGCGCACGAGATGGAAGCGGTAGGTTCCGCCGATGCGCCACAGCGGGGAGCCCATGGGGTTGTCCAGCCGGTGAGTCGCCTGGAAGGAGGCCGTGCACTCGGCCGCGGCGCCCTCGAACGACACCAGGTGACTGGTCATCAAGTGCTGGGAGGAGTCGTAGCCGCCGAGCACCGCGACCCAGGAGTCGACGAGTTCCTTCGACGTCACCGTGGCCGGTGACCCGCCGAGCAGGCTGGTGTAGTCGAGGAGCACTTCGGGAGCGAACAGGGCGCGGGCCTCGTTCCATTCGCGCCGGTCGCTGTGCCACCCCATGCGATCGCAGATCTCGATGACGGCGGTGCGGTCGTCCATGCGTTGTTCCTTACCGGGATCGGTCGGGGATGGGCGTGGAGGAGCGGTCACCAGGTGACGGGGAGGTCGTGCAGGCCCTCCAGCGTCATGCCGACCTTCATGGAGACCTCGTCCATCGGCACCGCGAGGCGCAACGTGGGGATCCGCTCGAAGAGGGTGGTGAACAGGATCTCCAGTTCGGCCCGCGCGAGGTTCTCTCCCAGGCAGCGGTGCGGTCCGTGACCGAAGGCCAGATGGCCCTGGGTGTCCCGGCGTATGTCGAACGCGTCGGGATTCTCGAAGGCCCGGGTGTCGCGGTTGGCCGCGGCGGTGGACAGGATGACACCGTCCCCTTCCTTGATCGTCCGCCCGGCCACCTCCACGTCGGCGGTCGCGACCCGCAGCGTCGTCAGGTCGGCGATGGACAGGAAGCGCATCAGCTCCTCCACCGCGCCGGGGACCAGCTCCGGGTCCTCGCGCAGCATCGCCAGCTGGTCAGGGTGCTGCAGCAGCGTCAGGGTGCCCAGGCCGATCATGCTCGTGGTCGTCTCCTGACCGCCGATCAGCAGGGCGACCATCAGCTTCGACACCTCGATCGACGTCAGCTCACCCGTGTTCAGCCGGTCCCTGATGAGCGTGCTCAACAGGTCGTCGCCCAGGTTCGCCCGCTTCGCGTCCACCACCTTCACCAGGTAGTCGAGCAGCTCCCGGCCGGCCGTGACGGCCTGCTCCAGGTCCGGCGCCTGCATGATCCCCTGGGCGTGCACCTCGAACAGCTCGTGCTCCTCGTACGAGATGCCGAGCATCTTGCAGATCACCCGCGACGGCAGCGGCCTGCCCAGCACCGCGACCAGGTCGACCGGAGTCTCGTGCCGCAGCAGGTCGCCGATGAGCTCGTCGGCCACCTCCTGGATCATCGGACGCAGCCTCTCCACCTGCTTGGCGGTGAAACGCGGCAGCAGCATGCGCCGGCGGGCCTTGTGCCGCTCCCCGTCCAGACCGAACAGCTCCTGGGTGAACTCGGGGAAGTTCTTCTCCCGTTCGGCGAGGATCGGGAAGGCGGGGTTGTCGTGGTCGGAGGAGAACAGCTTCGCGTCGGCGAACATCTCCCGCGTCTCCTTGTGCTGGGTCACCAGCCACGCGACCCGGCCGTCGTAGAGCTCCACCTGGGAGAGCGGGCCCTGCTCGCTCAGCTCCGTGTACTCGGTCGGCGGGTGGTAGGGGCAGCCCCGCCTCATCGGGTACTCGTGCAGTTCCGTGCCGGTCGTCGTCGACTGCTCGGTCATGGTCGGGACCTCTCTCGTCGTGGTGGGGACGTGGTGCGGATGCGGAACGCCTGTCACAGGCCGGGAAGGGAGGCGGAGAGCCATCGGTGCACCGCCAGGGCGGCGGCTCCGGCGTCGTCCTCCACGATCGTGAAGTGGTCGCCGTGCACCTCCTGGACGGCCATCGGGAACGCCGGGTCCTGCTCCCAGACGTCCGCCGGGACCTCGGGGGAGCCGTCCACCGGAGGCAGCGGGGCCGTGGCGCGGACCAGGAGATGGGGCGCACGGGTCGGTGCCGGGGAGAAGTCGGCGAACATGCCCAGATACGCGCCCATCGCGGTCCACCGCACGTGGTCGATCCTGCCGATCGACTCCTCCCGGTCGAACATGCCCCGGGTCAGCGCGGGCTGGATCAGCGGGAGCCGGCTGTCGGCGAAGTACGTGTCCAGCAGCACCACGCCCGACGGGCCGCGGCCCGTCTCCTCCAGACGGCCCGCCACCGCGTTGGCCAGCCAGCCGCCGGAGGAGTAGCCGACGAGGACGTACGGGTCGCCGGCCGTGTGGCGCAGGACCGTCTGTGCCTGCGTCTCCACCATGGTGGCGAAGTCCGCGGGCAGCGCCTCACCCTCGACGAAGCCCGGCACCTGCATCGCGGACACCTCGCGGACGCCCGCGAGCGCCGCGGCGAAATGGGCGTACTGGAGCGGGCTCGACGAGGCCCCCACGGTGGGGAAACAGACCAGGGCGGGGCGCTCGGGGCCGCTCGACAACCGGACCGGTTCCCGCACGGCCCCGTCCTGCGACGCCGTGAACGTCGGCCGCAGCCGGGCGGCGGCCACCAGGAACGCGTTCCCCTCACCGATCCTGCCCTGCGCGCATGCCTGCCGGTACAGCACGTCGATGGTGTCCTGCGCCCGGTGTGCGACGGCGTCCCGCCCGGACCGGCTCGCGCCGAACAGCGCGTCGAGCCGCTCGGCGAGCCCGGCCGGTGTGGCGCTGTCGAACACGATCGCGGCGGGAAGACGGAGGCCGGTCGCCTCGCTCAGGGCGTTGCGCAGCTCCACGGCGGTCAGCGAGTCGAACCCCGCCTCCAGGAACGGCCGGGAGACGTCCAGGGCCCCGGGGTCGGTGTGGCCGAGCACGCTCGCGGCGCGCGTCCGCACCAGATCCAGGAGCTCCTCCCGCCGCTCCTGCGCGCCGAGATCCGCGAGGTTCCTGCGGGCCGTAGCCGTGGTCGGCGCGGGCGGCGGCGCGGGCAGGAGCCCCCTGAGCAGCGTCGGCACCTCCTCGCGGCCCGCCGCGCGCAGCGCGACGGTGTCCACGCGCATCAGGACGACCGATGCCTCGGCACCCGACCGGGCCACGTCGAACAGGTCCAGGCCCTCCTCGGCGGAGAGGGCGGCCACCCCCGAGCGTGCGAGCCGGGCGAGCGGGTTCCGGGCCGCCGTACCGGTCATGCCGCCGCTGCTCTCCTCCCACGGCCCCCAGGCCAGCGAGACGGCGGGCAGCCCCTGGGCGGACCGGTGCTGCGCCAGCGTGTCGAGGAAGACGTTCGCCGCCGCGTAGTTGCCCTGCCCCCCGGCGCCCAGGACACCGGACGCCGAGGAGAACAGGACGAACCCGGCGAGGTCGCTGTCCCGGGTCAGCTCGTGCAGGTGCCACGCGGAATCCAGCTTGGCCCGCAGCACCCTGTCCAGCTGCTCCGGGGCCAGCGAGGTGAGCACCCCGTCGTCGAGCACACCGGCCGCGTGCACCACCAGGCTCAGCGGATGCGTGGCGGGCACGCCCGCGAGGAGCTGCGCCAGCGCCTGCCGGTCGGACACGTCGCAGGTGGCCACGGTGGTCTCGGCGCCCAGCTCCGCCAGCTCCGCGACCAGCTCGGCGGCCCCGTCGGCGGCCCGGCCGCGACGGCTCGCGAGGAGCAGGTGCCGTACGCCGTGGCGCTCCACCAGATGACGGGCCACCTGTCGGCCCAGGCCCCCCGTGCCCCCGGTCACCAGCACGGTGCCCTCGGGGGCGAGCGCGAGATCCCCGGGCGCGCCGCCCCCCGCCGCCCTGGCGAGCCGAGGGGTGAGGAGCGCGCCCGAGCGGATCGCCACCTGGGACGCGCCGCAGGCGAGCGCGGCGCCCAGCGCGCCCGACGACCCGTCCTCACCGTCCACGTCGATGAGCACGAAGCGGCCCGGATGCTCCGTCTGCGCGGACCGGACCAGGCCCCACACCGGCGCGTGGGCCAGCGCCGACGGGTCCTCCTCACGGCGCGCGGCCACCGCGCCGCTCGTCACGAAGGCGAGACGTGCCTGCGCGAACCGCCCGTCGGCGAGCCAGGACCGGACCACCGCCAACGCCTCGTGGACGGCGGCGTGGCTCGCCTCGACGACCGGCCCCGCGCCCGGCCCCAGGACCACGACCACGGCATCCGGCACCGCCTCACCGGCGGCGACCGCGTCCCCCAGGTCCGCCACACCGGCGAAGCGGCCCACCCGGACACCTCCGGCCTCCAGAGCCCCGGCGTACCCGTCACCGCCCGGACCCACGACCGCACAGCGCCGTACCGGCACCGCGTCGCGTGCCGCCGTCCTGGCCCAGTCGACCCGGAACACGGCGCCGTCCCGGACACTCCGCGTGGCGCGGATCCGCTCGCGGGAAATCGGCCGCAGCGCGAGGCCCCGTACCGACATCACCGGCCGGCCGTCCGGGTCCGAGGCGGCCACCTCGATGCTGCCGGGCCCGTCCGGCGCCAGCCTGACACGCAGCGCGCACGCCCCGGCCGCGTGCAGCGACACACCGCTCCAGGAGAACGGCACCATGGCCCCGCCCTCGCTCTCGACCAGGCCGCCCAGGCCGGCGCCGTGCAGTGCGGCGTCCAGCAGCGCCGGATGCAGGCAGAACCCGCCGGTCTCGTGCGTGCGCTCCTCCGGCAGCGACACCTCCGTGAAGATCTCCGCACCGCGCCGCCACGCCCGCCGCACCCCCCGGAACAACGGCCCGTAACCCAGGCCCGCGGCGGCCAGCTCCGCGTAGAGGCCGGACGTGTCCAGTGCGAGCGCGCCGGCCGGCGGCCACACCACGGGGTGCTCCGGCTCCCCGCCTCTGGCGGGGAGGAGACCGGCGGCGGAGAGGAGACCGGTGGCGTGCCGGGTCCACGTCTGCGCCGAGGGCGCGTCCTCCGGTCGGGAGTGGACGCTCACCGGCCGGCGCCCGGAGGCGTCCGGAGCGTCGACCACGACTCTGACGTGGACGGCGTGATCCTCGGGGAGGACCAGCGGCTCCTGGAGGGTGAGTTCCTCGACGTCCGCGAGGCCGGTCTCCCGACCGGCCGTCAGCGCCATGTCCACCAGCGCGGCCCCTGGCAGCACCGGGGCGCCGAGCACCGTGTGGTCGGCGAGCCAGGGCTGCTCCGCCGCCGACAGCCTGCCGGTGAACAGGACCGTCTCCGCCGTCGGCACGTCCACCTCCGCGCGCAGCAGGGGGTGCGGCAGGTCGCGCTGCCCGGCCCGGCGGGGCTGCCCCGCCTCCCCGTCCGCGGACGGGGCGAGCCAGAAGCGCCGGCGCTGGAAGGGATAGGCCGGCAGGTCGACGAGCCGGGGCCCGGCCGCGGACAGGTACGTCCGCCAGTCCACCGGTACGCCGTGCACGTGCAGCCGGGACAGCGCCGTGACGAGCGTCTCCTCCTCCGGCCGGCCGGCCCGGACCGCCGCCAGTGCCACCGCGTTCCTGCCGGTGAGACAGCTGTCCGCCATCGGCGTCAGCGCGGCGTCCGGCCCCAGCTCCAGGAACGAGTCCACCCCCTGGGCTTCGAGGGTGCGGACGGCGTCGAGGAAGCGCACCGCGTGGCGCGCGTGCCGGGCCCAGTAGTCGGGGGAAGCCAGCTCCTGCGCCGTGACCACGTCCCCGGTCAGCGTGGAGACCAGCGGGATACGCGGCGGCCGGTGGTCGACGCGGCGCGCGACCTCACGGAAGGCGTCCAGCATGCCTTCCATGTGCGGGGAGTGGAACGCGTGGCTCACCCGCAGCCGCCGGGTCTTGCGCCCGCGCGCGGCGAACCCGCCCGCGATCCGCTCGACCTCCGCCGCGTCCCCGCTGACGACGACCGAGGACGGGCCGTTGACCGCCGCGACGGCGATCTTGTCGCGCACGCCGTCCACAGCCGCCAGCACCTCGGCCTCGCTCGCCTCGACGGCCGCCATCGCGCCGCCCGAGGGCATCCCCTGCATCAGCCGGCCGCGCTCGACCACCAGCAGCGCGGCGTCCGGCAGGGACAGGGAACCGGCGACGTGCGCCGCGGCCAGCTCTCCCACCGAATGGCCGGCGACGCAGTCCGGCCGCACGCCCGAGTGCTCCAGCAGCCGGAACAGCGCCACCTCGAAGGCGAACAGCGCCGGCTGCGCGTACGCGGTCCGGTCCAGCAGATCCTCGTACCCGGAGTCGCCCAGGATCACTTCCTTCAGCGGACGGCCCAGACGGACGTCCAGCTGTTCGAGCACCGCGTCCAGCGCCTCGGCGAACGCCGGGAACGCCTCGTAGAGCGCCTGCCCCATCCCCGGGCGCTGACTTCCCTGACCGGTGAACAGGAACGCGACCTTGGGCCGGCCGGCCGTACCGCGCACCAGACCGGGCGCGGTGCCGCCGTCCGACAGCGCGCCCAGCGCCCGGCGCACCTGCTCTCGGTTCCTGGCCACGACCACCGCGCGGCGGCCGAGCGCGGCACGGCGGCTCAGTGACCACGACAGGTCGGCGAGCGGTACGTCGGTCCGTTCGTCCAGGTGTGTGAGCAGGCCGCGCGCCTGCGCCCGCAGCGCGTCGTCGCTCTTGGCGGACAGCACCCACGGCAGGGCGACGCCGGAGTCCAGGGCCTGCGTGCCGTCCACGGGGCGGCGGGTCTCCGTGGGGGGTGCCTGTTCGAGGATGACGTGGGCGTTGGTGCCGCTGACGCCGAAGGAGGAGACGGCGGCGCGGCGCGGGCGGTCGCTGTCGGGCCAGGCCCGGTTCTCGGTCAGCAGACGGACGGCGCCGGCCGTCCAGTCGACGTGCGGGGTGGGTTCGTCGACGTGCAGGGTGCGCGGCAGGACGCCGTGCCGCATGGCCATCACCATCTTGATGACGCCTGCGACGCCGGCGGCGGCCTGGGTGTGGCCGATGTTCGACTTCACCGAGCCCAGCCACAGCGGCCGGTCACCGGAACGGTCCTGACCGTACGTCGCCAGAAGCGCCTGCGCCTCGATCGGATCGCCCAGCGTGGTCCCGGTCCCGTGCGCCTCCACGGCGTCCACGTCCGACGGCGACAGCCGGCACTGCGCCAGCGCCTCACGGATCACCCGCTGCTGCGAAGGACCGTTCGGCGCGGTCAGCCCGCTGCTCGCCCCGTCCTGGTTGACCGCGGAGCCCCTGATGACCGCGAGCACGGGGTGGCCGTGGCGTCGCGCGTCCGACAGGCGCTCCAGCACCAGGACGCCGGCGCCCTCGCCCCAGCCGGTGCCGTCCGCGGCCGCGGCGAACGGCTTGCACCGGCCGTCCGCGGCCAGCCCGCCCTGCCGGCTGAACTCCACGAACACGCCGGGGGTGGACATGACGGTCACCCCGCCCGCCAGCGCCAGGGAACACTCCCCGGAGCGCAGCGCGTTGACCGACAGGTGCAGCGCCACCAGGGAGGACGAGCAGGCGGTGTCCACGGTCACCGCGGGACCGGTCAGCCCGAACGTGTAGGACAGCCGGCCGGACGCGACACTGCCGGCGCTGCCGTTGCCGAGATAGCCCTCCAGCTCCTCGGGCGCCTCCCGCAGCCGTCCGCCGTAGTCGCTGTACATCACCCCGAGGAACACGCCGGTGCGGCTGCCCCGTAAGGCGTCGATGTCGAGATGCCCTCGCTCGAACCCCTCCCAGGCGAGCTCCAGCAGCAGGCGCTGCTGGGGGTCCATCGCGAGCGCCTCGCGCGGACTGATCCCGAAGAACTCGGGATCGAACTCGGCGCAGTCGTGGAGGAATCCGCCCGTCCCGGCGTGCGACTTGCCCGGCCGGCCGTCACCGGTGCCCAGCAGCCGGTCGAGGTCCCAGCCCCGGTCGGCCGGCATCGGGGACAGGGTGTCGCGGCCGTCGGCGACCACCTGCCACAGCTCCTCGGGACTCCGCGCGCCGCCCGGGAACCGGCAGGCCATGCCGACCACGGCGATCGGCTCGCGGGCCCGTGCCTCGACCTCGTCCAGACGCGCCTGCGTCTGCCGGCCGTCCGCGATCGCCCGCTTCAGGTACTCACGCAGTTTGGTCTCGTTCGTCACGTGTTCCGCTCCTTCCCGTCCGGTCGGCCAGAGGGCCCGTCACTTCGCCTGCAGGAAACGGTTGTCGACCAGGTCGAAGAGTTCCTCGTCGGTGGCGGAGTCGAGTTCCGTGCCCGGGGCCGGGTCGGGCTGCCCGGTCAGCTCGGCCAGCAGCTCCGCCAGGCGTGCCGCCGCCCGTTCCCGCACCTCGTCCCGCAGGGCCGTGCCCCGCAGGCCGTCCGCCAGCCGGTCGAGGCCGGCGATGACCGCCTCCGCCGCACGGTCCTCGTTCCCGGCCACCAGCAGCGTGCCCAGGTGACAGGCGACGGCACGCGGCGTGGGATGGTCGAACACGAGCGTGGTCGGCAGCCGCAGCCCGCAGGCGGCGGCGAGCCGGTTGCGCAGTTCGACCGCGGTCAGCGAGTCGAACCCCATCTCCAGGAATCCCCGGGTGTCGGAGATGTCATCCGCGGACCGGTGTCCCAGCACCGCCGCGACCGTGGAGCACACCAGCTTCAGCAGGACCCGCTCGCGTTCGCTCTCGGACAGGGCATCCACGCCTTCCAGCACGGCCGGCTCCACGGCGCCCGCACCGGAGCGCCCGGACGGCACCGCCTCGGGTCCGGCCAGCGCGCGCAGCACCGGTGGGACCGCGCCGGACGCGGCCCGCGCCCGCAGCGCCACCGGGTCGAGCCGCATGGGCACCAGGACCGCGTCATCGGCCGTCAGTGCCCTGTCGAAGAGTTCCAGGCCCTGCCGCGACGACAGGGGGCGCATCCCGGAACGCGCGATCCGGGCCAGGTCCGCCTCCGCCAGGTGCCCGGTCATCGCGCTCTGCCGCTCCCAGAACCCCCAGGCCAGCGACAGCGCGGGCAGGCCGCTCGCCCGGCGGCGCTGTGCCAGCGCGTCCAAGGCCGCGTTCGCCGCGGCGTACGCCCCCTGTCCGGCCGTCCCGAGGACCCCCGACGCCGACGAGAACAGCACGAACGCGGAGAGGTCCGTCCCCCGGGTCAGCGCGTCGAGGTGCTCGGCCGCGTCGGTCTTCGGGCGCAGGACGCGGCTCAGCCGGTCGGGTGTCACGGAGGTCACCACCGCGTCCTCCAGGACCCCGGCGGTGTGGATCACCGCGGTCAGCGGTGCGTCGGCGGGTATCCGGGTCAGCGTCGCTGCCAGCGCGTCCCGGTCGGCCACGTCACACGCCGCCACCTCCGCCTCGGCCCCCAGCGCGGACAGCTCCGACACCAGCTCCGCCGCACCCGGGGCCGCCGGGCCCTGACGGCTCACCAGCAGCAGCCGCGTTGCCCCGTGGGCGGTGACCAGGTGGCGGGCGACGAGGCCGCCGAGCATGCCGGTGCCGCCGGTGATCAGGACGGTTCCGCCGGTGAACGGCCGCCGCGCACCGCGCTGTTCCGGGGGCCCGTCCCACGCGGCCAGCCGGGGCAGCATGACCTCGTCGGCGCGCACGGCGACCTGTTCCTCCCCGGTGGCCAGCGCCGCCGCCAGTTGCTCGGGGGAGATGCGGCCGGTGTCCGTGTCCACCAGGACGAAGCGGTCCGGGTGTTCCGTCCGAGCCGTCCGCACCAGGCCCCAGACCGCCGCCTGCGCGCTGTCCGGGACGTCCCGCTCCCGTGCCGCGACCGCGCCGCGGGTCACCAGGACCAGCCGCGACGAGGCGAGGTGTTCGTCGGCGAGGTAGGACTGGACCAGGCTCAGCGCCCGCCCCACCGTCTCCCGCACGGACCCCTCCCCGCCGGCGGACCCGGCGGCGGAGTCCGGGACGCAGGACGCCACCACGACCTCGGGCTCCGCCGCACCGGAACGGACGTGTTCGCCCAGGGCGGCCAGATCGCGGTGCCGGCGCACCTCGGTGCGGTGGTCCGCCGACGGCGCGTCCGAGGGCTCCTCGCATCCGGGCACGGCACCCACCAGCGCCCACCGCGCGGGCGGTTCGGCCCGCCGGGCGGGCGCTGCGGTCCAGTCGAGGCGGAACAGCCCGTCGTGCCGGGACAGGCCGTCGTGCCGGGACAGCCGGGCCGGGCCCAGCTGAGCGGGATCGACAGGCCGCAGGGCCAGCGAACCCACCGAGGCCACCGGACTGCCGGACGAGTCGGTGAGCGTGAGCGTCACCGCGTCCGGCCCCACGGGCGCCAGCCGTACGCGCAGGGCGCCGGCCCCGGCCGTGTGCACGGACACGTCGCTCCACGAGAAGGGCAGCCGGGCCGCCGCCCCCTCGCCGTCGTCCGAGCCGGTCAGCGCGACGGTCTGCAGGGCCGCGTCCAGCAGCGCGGGGTGCAGGCCGAACGACTCGGCGTCGGAGAGGTGCTCCTCGTCCAGCCGCACCTCGGCGAAGACGGCGTCCCCGAGCCGCCAGGCGGCCCGCAGCCCCTGGAAGGCGGGGCCGTACGCGTACCCCTGGTCGGCCAGCCGGGCGTAGTGGCCGCCCACGTCGACCGTGACGGCGCCCGCAGGCGGCCACGCCCCGCTCTCCACCGGGGCGGCGGGCTCTTCGGCGACGAGGAGACCGGTCGCGTGCCGCGTCCAGGGCTCGTCGTCCCGGACCCGGGAGTGCACGGTGACGGACCAGCCCTCGTCCCCGCTCTCCGCCACCACCTGAAGGGTCACCGCCTCGTCGCCGGGCAGGAGGAGCGGAGCCTGGACGGTCAGTTCCCGCACCCGCCCGGCGCTCAGCAACCGGCCGGCGTGGTGCGCCAGTTCGAGGAACGCGGTGCCCGGCAGGAGGACGGCGCCGTGCACGGCGTGGTCGGCGAGCCACGGCTGCGTACGGACCGATATCCGTCCGCTGAGCACCAGACCGTTCCCGGTCGCGGCGGCGACGACCGCCTTGACCAGCGGATGCCCGGCCGGGGACAGGCCCGTCGCCGAGAGGTCCGCGCTCGCGCCACGGTCGTCCAGCCAGTAGCCGCGCCGCTGGAAGGCGTACGTCGGCAGATCCACCCGGCGCCCGCCGCCCGCGAACACCCGGGCCCAGTCGAGCGCGGCCCCGTGGGCGTACAGCCTGCCCGCCGACCGGAGGAAGCCGTCCGCCCCCGCGTCGTCCCGGTGCAGCGACCCGGTGACGAGCACACCGTCCGTCCCGGAGTGCTCCACGGTCTCCTGGAGCGGGACGGTGAGCACCGGGTGAGGGCTCATCTCCAGGAAGACGTCGTAACCGCTCGTCGCCAGCTCCCGGGTCACCTCCGCCAGCCGCACGACCTGGCGGAGGTTGCGGTACCAGTAGTCCGGCCCGAGCTCACCGGCGCCCCGGGCGGTGCCCGTGACCGTCGAGAAGAACGGCGTGCGCGGGGAGGCGGGCGAGACACCGGCGAGCGCTTCCAGCAGTTCGTCGCGCACCTCCTCGACCTGCGGGGAGTGCGAGGCGTAGTCCACCGGGACGCGGCGCGCCCGCACGCCGTCCTCGGCGCACCGGGCCATCAGGCCCTCCATCGCGTCCGCGTCGCCGGACACCACCACCGAGGAGGGACTGTTGACCGCGGCCACGGACAGCCGCTCCCCCCACAGCCCGACGAGAGCCCCGGCCTCGGCCTCGCCCAGCGCGACGGTGGCCATCGCGCCCCGCCCGGCCAGCGCCCGCAGCGCCTTGCTGCGCACCGCCACCACGCGGGCCGCGTCCTGGAGCGAGAGGGCTCCCGCCACGCAGGCGGCGGCGATCTCGCCCTGCGAGTGGCCCACCACGGCGTCCGGCTCCACGCCCACCGAGCGCCACAGGGCCGCCAGCGACACCATCACCGCGAACAGGGCGGGCTGGACGACGTCCACCCGCTCCAGCCAGCCGGCGTCCGCCCCGCGCAGCACGTCGAGCAGCGACCAGTCCACATGCGGCGCGAGTGCGTCGGCGCACTCCCGCAGGGCGTCCCGGAAGACGGGAGAGGAGTCCAGCAGGCCGACGGCCATGCCGGCGAACTGCGCGCCCTGGCCGGGGAAGACGAACACGGTCCGGCACCGCCCGGCCCCGGCGTCCTCCCCGTCGCGCGGCGGAGTGCCGGAGACGACCGCCGGGGACTCCTCGCCCCGGGACAGCGCCGTCAGCGCCCGCACGAACTCGTCCCTGCCGGAGCCGACGACCACCGCCCGGTGCGGGAAGACCGCCCGGGTCGTCACGAGGGAGCGGCCGATGTCCGCGTCGGTCACCTCGCGGTGGGCGTCGGCATAAGAGGCCAGGCGCCGCGCCTGCGCCCGCAGCGCCTCGCGGCTCGCGCCGGACACCATCCATGGCAGGGTCCGCGTGACGGACGGGGCCGCATGCTCGTCCCCGTCGGTGACGGTGGTTTCCGGGGGCGCCTGTTCGAGGATGACGTGGGCGTTGGTGCCGCTGACGCCGAAGGAGGAGACGGCGGCGCGGCGCGGGCGGTCGCTGTCGGGCCAGGCCCGGTTCTCGGTCAGCAGACGGACGGCGCCGGCCGTCCAGTCGACGTGCGGGGTGGGTTCGTCGACGTGCAGGGTGCGCGGCAGGACGCCGTGCCGCATGGCCATCACCATCTTGATGACACCGGCGACGCCGGAGGCGGCCTGGGTGTGGCCGATGTTCGACTTCACCGAGCCCAGCCACAGGGGTTCGGCGCGGTCCTGCCCGTACGTGGCCAGAAGCGCCTGCGCCTCGATCGGATCGCCCAGCGTGGTCCCGGTCCCGTGCGCCTCCACGGCGTCCACGTCCGACGGCGACAGCCGGCACCGCGCCAGCGCATCACGGATCAGCCGCTCCTGGGACGGGCTGTTGGGCGCCGTCAGCCCGTTCCCGGCACCCCCGTGGTTGACCGCGGAGCCCCTGATGACCGCGAGCACGGGGTGGCCGTGGCGTCGCGCGTCCGACAGGCGCTCCAGCACCAGGACGCCGGCGCCCTCGCCCCAGCCGGTGCCGTCCGCGGCCGCGGCGAACGGCTTGCACCGGCCGTCCGCGGCCATACCGCGCTGCCGGCTGAACTCCACGAAGGCGTTCGGGGTGGACATGACGGTCACCCCGCCCGCCAGCGCCAGGGAACACTCCCCGGAGCGCAGCGCGTTGACCGACAGGTGCAGCGCCACCAGGGAGGACGAGCAGGCGGTGTCGACGGTCGCCGCGGGACCGGTCAGCCCGAGCACGTAGGAGGCCCGTCCGGCGGCCACGGCCGCGGTGCTCCCGGTCAGCCGGTAGCCGGCGACCTCGTCGTCCGGGTCCAGGCGCGAGGGGAAGGCGTACCCCTGGTGCGTCATCCCGACGAAGCCCGCGGTCCTGCTGCCCCGCAGGGACACCGGATCGATGCCCGCCCGCTCCAACGCCTCCCAGGTGACCTCCAGCCACAACCGTTGCTGGGGATCCGTCGCGAGCGCCTCGCGCGGGCTGATCCCGAAGAACTCCGCGTCGAAACCGGACGCGTCGTCGAGGAACGCGCCGGTGCGCACATAGCTCTTGCCGGGGCGGCCCGGCTCCGGGTCGTACAGGTCCTCCACGTCCCAGTTGCGCCCCTGCGGGAACCCGGACACCAGGTCGGCCCCGTCTCGGACCAGGCGCCACAGGTCCTCCGGGGACTCGACGTGCCCGGGGAACCGGCATCCCATGCCCACGATCGCGACCGGTTCGTGCTCCTTCTGCTCGGCGTGCTCCAGAAGTGCCCGCGTCTGGCGGAGCTCGGTGGTGACGAGTTTCAGGTACTGGCGAAGTTTGTCCTCAGTGCTGGTCACGAGATCCCAAGCTCCTTGTTGACGATGTCGAACATCTCGTCGTCGGTCGCCAGCATCAGGGCGTCGCCCTCCGGCGCCCCGGCGGTGACGAGGCCGGGCTCGGCCCATTTCCACAGCAGCGTCCGCAGCCGCGTGACGACACGGGCGCGCGTCTCGTCGTCGGCGTCCATCGCCTCGACAGCCGTCTCCAGCCGGTCCACGTCGGCGAGGACCGCGTCGGCCCGCACGCCCTCGGGGAGGACCTGCGTGCGCACGTGCCGGGCCAGCGCGGCCGGGGTGGCGTGGTCGAAGACCACGGTCGTCGGCAGGGTCAGGCCCGTGGCCTCGTTGAGGCGGCTGCGCAGCGTCAGCGAAGCCATCGAGTCGAACCCGAGGTCCTGGAACGTCGCCGCGGCGCGGACGTCCTGCGCCGCGCGGTGGCCGAGGGCGGCAGCCGCGTGGGTGCGCACCAGGTCGAGCAGCAGCCGCTCCTGCTCCTCCCCGGACACGGACTCCAGCCGCTCCCGCAGCGCCCCGGCGCGCCCCGGCCCGGCGTCGCCGCGCAGCACGCGCTGTGCGTCGGGCAGGTCGTTCAGCAGCGCACGCGAGCGGGACGCGCCGTACGCGGGCGCGAACCGCTCCCAGTCGACGGCGGCGAAGGCGGTGGCGGTCTCGTCGCGGTCGAGCGCGGCCCGCAGACCCGCGAGGGCCGTCTCCGGAGCCATCAGCGGGACACCGCGCCGCAGCAGCAGCTCGCCCGACCCGGCGGCCATCCCGCCACCGCCCCAGGCGCCCCAGGCGACCGAGGTCGCGGCGCGCCCTTGTGCCCGGCGGAAGCTTGCCAGGGCGTCGAGGAACGCGTTGGCCGCCGCGTACGCCGCCTGCCCGGTGTTGCCCCACAGCCCGGCGCCGGAGGAGAAGAGGACGAACGTGTCGAGGGGCCGGCCGCGGCCGTCGAAGACGGCGTCGAGGTTCCTCGCCCCCGCGAGCTTGCCGGACATCACCTCGGCCATCCCGGCGAGGTCGCACCGCGCCAGCGGTGTCTCCTCCTGGACCGCGCCCGCCGCGTGCACGACGGCGGTGACCGGACGGTCCTCGGGGAGCGACTCGACGACCCGGCGCAGGTCGTCCCGGTCGGTGATGTCGCAGGCCACGACGGTCACCTTGCTGCCCAGCCGGAGCAGGTCGGCCTCCAGCCCGGCCGCGCCGGGCGCGTCGGGCCCCCGGCGGCTGAGCAGCACCAGGTGCGGGACGCCCTGGCCGGCCAGCCACCTCGCCACCTGCGCGCCGAGTCCGCCCGTCCCCCCCGTCACCAGGACGCTGCCCGTGGCCTGCCAGACGCGCCGCACCGGCGTCTCGGCCGAGGGGGAGCGCACCAGACGGCAGCCGAGGACGCCATCGGCCCGCACGGCCAGCTGGCTCTCGCCGCCCGGCTCGGCGAGGACCGCCACGAGGCGCGACAGCGCGGTCTCGTCCACCGACTCCGGCAGATCGGCCAAGCCGCCCCACCGGTCCGGCCATTCGAGCGCCGCCACCCGCCCCAGCCCCCACACGGTCGCCTGCGCCGGGCGCCGCACCGGGTCGGGGCCGACCGCCACCGCACCCTGGGTGAGACACCACAGCGGGGCGCCGGTCCCGGTGTCGCCCAGCGCCTGCCCCAGCACCGCCGTCGCCGCGAGGCCGCGGGTCAGTGCGGAGCTGTCCGGCAGGGGCCGCTCGTCCACGGCCAGGAGGGACATCACACCCGTGAACGGCTGCTCCCCGGCGGCCTCGCGCAGCCGGCGGCCGAGAGCCGTCCGGTCGGTCCCCGTCACGGCATCGAGGCTCAGCCGGACGACGTCGTCCGCCCCGGCGCGCCCGAGCGCCGCCGACAGCTCGTCCGCCGGGCAGGCGACGCCCTCCGGCGACACGACCAGCCAACGGCCGGACACCCGGGGCGCGGTGGGCGCGGGCAGCGGCGCCCAGTCGACGCGGTAGCGGTGATCGTCGACCCGGGCCGAGGCCCCGTCACCGCCCGCGGCCTCCAGCCAGTGGCGCCGGCGCTGGAAGGCGTAGGTGGGCAGCGGCACCGTCCGGGCTTCGGTGCCGGCGAGCACGCCCGCCCAGTCCACCCCGACACCCCGTACGTGCAGCTGTCCCAGCGCGGCCTGCAGGGTCCGCGGCTCGGGCTCGTCCCGGTGCGAGACCGCCGTGAAGACGAGGTCGCCGCCGTCGGCGCACTCCTGGCCCAGTGCGGCGAGCACGGCGTCCGGACCGATTTCCAGGAACGTGGTGACGCCCTCGGCCTGAAGGGCGCGGACCGCGTCGAGGAACCGGACCGTGTCCCGCGCGTGCCGCGCCCAGTACTCGGGGGTGCGCAGGTCCCCGGCCGCCACCACGGTGCCGGTCAGCGCGGACACCACCGGGATCCGCGGAGCGTGCAGGGTCACGGTCCGCACCACGGCGGCGAAGTCCTCGGTCATCGCGTCCATCCGGTGCGAGTGGAACGCGTGGCTCACCCGCAGCGGCCGCGTCTTCCGTCCCCGGCCGGCGAAGTGCGCCGCCACCTCCGCGACGGCGTCCTCGTCACCGGCGACCACCACCGAGGCGGGGCCGTTCACCGCCGCGAGCCCGGCACGCCCGGGCCGCTGTGCCAGCAGCGGCGCCACCTCCTCCTCGGACGCCTGCACCGCCGTCATCGCGCCTCCTCGCGGCAGCGCCTGCATCAGCCGGCCCCTGGCCGCGGCCAGGGTGGCCGCGTCCGCGAGCGACAGCACCCCCGCGACGTGCGCCGCGGCCAGCTCGCCGACGGAGTGGCCGGACACGAGATCAGGGCGCACACCCCACGACTCCACCAGCCGGTACCAGGCGATCTCGACCGCGAACAGCGCGGGCTGGGTCCAGACCGTCTCGTCGAGCAGTCCCTCGGTGCCGGGGCCGCCGAAGACCACGTCGCGCAGCGGCCGGCCGAGATGCCGGTCCAGTTCGGCGCAGACCGCGTCGAAGGCGTCGGCGAACACCGGATACCGCGCGTACAGGTCCCGTCCCATGCCCACCCGCTGCGCGCCCTGACCGGTGAACAGGAACGCCAGCTTGCCGTCGGACACCGTGCCGCGTGCGCCCGAGGCGGGCACCTCGCCCTCGGCGAGGCGGCCGAGGCCGTGCACCAGTTCGGCACGGTCCGCCGCGACGACGACCGCGCGGTGGTCGAAGGCCGACCGCGTCGTGGCCAGCGAGTACGCCACGTCGGCGAGGCGCAGGGCAGGACCGTCCTCCACGTACCGGCCCAGCCGCCCGGCCTGGGCCCGCAGCGCTTCCTCGCCGCGGGCCGACACGAGCCACGGCAGCGGGACGCCCTCGGCCTCGGGCGGGCGCTCGTCGCCGCCCCCGCCGCTGTCCGGGGCCTCCTCCACGATCACATGCGCGTTGGTACCGCTGATGCCGAAGGACGACACCCCCGCGCGGCGCGGGCGCCCGGGGTCGGGCCAGTCCCGGGTCTCGGTCAGCAGCTCCACCGCCCCGGCCGACCAGTCCACCCGGGTCGAGGGCTCGTCGACGTGCAGGGTCCCGGGCAGCACACCGTGCTGTAGCGCCAGCACCGTCTTGATGACCCCGGCGATGCCCGCCGCGGCCTGGGTGTGGCCGATGTTCGACTTCACGGAGCCGAGCCACAGCGGGCGTTCACGGTCATGGCCGGCGACCGCGAGGATCGCCTGCGCCTCGATCGGGTCGCCGAGCGGCGTGCCCGTGCCGTGCCCCTCGATCATGTCGATGTCCGCGGCCGACAGCGCCGCGTCGTCGAGGGCCCGCAGGATCACCCGCTGCTGCGACGGCCCGTTCGGCGCCGTCAACCCGCTGCTCGCGCCGTCCTGGTTCACCGCGCTGCCGCGCACCACGGCAAGGACACGGCGTCCGTTGCGGTGGGCGTCCGACAGCCGCTCCAGGAGCAGCACCCCGGCGCCCTCGCTCCACCCGGCCCCGTCCGCGGAGTCGGCGAAGGACTTGCAGCGCCCGTCCGGGGCGAGCCCGCGCTGACGGCTGAACTCCACGAACGTCGACGGGGTCGACATCACCGTCACACCGCCGGCCAGGGCCAGCGAGCACTCGCCCCGGCGCAGCGCCTGGACCGCCAGGTGCAGGGCCACCAGCGACGACGAGCACGCCGTGTCCACCGTCACGGCGGGCCCCTCCAGGCCCAGCGTGAAGGAGATCCGGCCGGAGGCGACGCTGCCCGCGCTGCCCGTGCCGAGGTAGCCCTCCACCTCCTCGGACGCCAGGCCCGGCCGGGAGCCGTAGTCGTGGTACATCACCCCGGCGAAGACCCCGGTCCTGCTGCCGCGCAACGACAGCGGGTCGATGCCGGCCCGCTCGGCGGCCTCCCAGGACGTCTCCAGCAGCAGCCGCTGCTGCGGGTCCATGGCGAGGGCCTCACGCGGCGAGATGCCGAAGAACCCCGCGTCGAACTCCGCGGCGTCGTACAGGAACCCGCCTTCCCGCGTGTACGAGGTTCCCGGCTGGTCGGGGTCGGCGGCGAACAGTGACGCCAGGTCCCAGCCGCGGTCGCCGGGGAACCCCGACACCGCGTCCCGGCCCTCCAGGACCAGGTCCCACAGTTTCTCGGGAGAATCGACACCGGACGGGTACCGGCAGCTCATCCCGACGATCGCCACCGGCTCGACCGCCGCCCGCACGGCGTTCCTGAGCCGCTCGTTCTCCTTCAGCGAAGCCCGCAGGGCCTCGACCACCGCTTCAGGCGATGCGGTCATGATCCCTCCATCCGTCCTGTCCGTCCCGTTCGTCCCGTTCGTCCCGTTCGCTCGATGCGGCCACGATCAGGACTTGTCCCCGTCGAAGGCCGCCCGCACGAGGTCGTCGACGTCCATGTCGTCGAACTCTCGCGCGGCGCCGCCCGCCGGCGGCTTCGTCCCGTTGTCCTGCGCGGCGAGCCCGAGCAGGGCCCCGAGCAGACCGGCCCGGCGCAACCGGGCCACCGGGATCGTGGCCAAGGCCTCGCGCACCTTCTGCTCCTCGGCCTCGGGGCCCGTGAGTTCCCGCTCCTCCGGGAAGAGCCGCTCCCGCAGGTGGCGGGCGGTCTGTTCGGGCGTGGGGTGGTCGAAGATCAGCGTCGTCGGCAGCCGCAGCCCGGTGGCCGCACCGAGCCGGCCGCGCAGTTCGACCGCCGTCAGGGAGTCGAACCCCATCTGGAGGAAGCCCCGGCCGCCCTGCACGGCGTCCGGGGAGGCGAGCCCCAGGACCGTGGCCGCCTGCTGCCGCACCAGGTGCAGGAACGCCCGGTCCAGCTCCTCGGCGGGGAGCGCGGCCACCCGGTCGGCGAACGGCAGGCCGTCGTCCGCGCCCGCACCGCCGGGGCGCCGCCGGACCGGGACCAGCGCGCGCAGCACCGCGGGCACCAGCTCCGGTTCGCCCTCGGCGAGCATCGCCGCCGGGTCGAGCCTCATCGGCACCAGCAGCGGGTCCGGGGCGTCGAGCGCCGCGTCGAACAGCGCCAGACCTTCATCCGTGGGGAGCTGCCCTACCCCGGAACGCGCCATCCGCCGCAGGTCCTGGTCCGACAGGCCGCCGGTGAGCCCGCTGCGCTGCTCCCACATGCCCCACGCCAGGGACGTCCCCGCCAGCCCTTCGGCCCGTCGGCTGTGCGCGAGCGCGTCCAGGAACGTGTTCGCCGCCGCGTATCCGCTCTGTCCCGCGGTGCCCAGCACGCCGGCGGCCGAGGAGAAGAGCACGAAGGCCGACAGGTCCGCGTCCCGGGTCAGTTCGTGCAGGTTCAGCGCGCCGTCCACCTTCGGCCGCAGCACCCCCTCGACCCGCTCGGGCGTCAGCGAGGTGAGGACGCCGTCGTCCAGGACACCGGCGGCATGGACCACCGCCGTCAGCGGACGGTCCGCGGGGATCCGTGCCAGCGTCGCCGCCAGCGCGTCCCGGTCGGCCACGTCACAGGCCGCCACCGTCACCCGGGCACCCTGAGCGGTGAGCTCCTCCTCCAGCTCGGCCGCACCCGCCGCCCCGCGACCGCTGCGGCTGGTGAGCAGCAGGTCGCTCACACCGTGCCGGGCCACCAGATGGCGGGCGACCAGCGCGCCGAGCCCGCTCGTCCCGCCGGTGATCAGCACCGTGCCGCCGGGCGTGAAGCGCGGCCCGTCGCCCGTCCCTGCGGCGTCCGCCGGGACGCGGGTGAGACGCGGCGTGTGCGCCACGCCCCGCCGCACCACCACCTGGGCCTCGCCCGACGACAGCGCCGCCGGCAGCACCCGCAGCGACGCGTCGTCGCCGTCGACGTCCAGCAAGCCGAACCGGCCGGGGTGCTCCGACTGCGCCGACCGCAGCAGGCCCCACAGCGGGGCGTGCGCGAGATCGTGCGGCGCGTCCTCGCCCACCGACACGGCGTGCCGGGTGACGAAGACCAGCCGCGACGCGGCGAACCGCTCGTCGGCGAGCCAGCCCTGCGCCAGCGCGAGCGCGCGGTGCACGGCCTCCCGCACGTCCTCGGCCCGGCCGGTGTCTCGCCGGGTGCCGTCCCCGCACGGCACCAGGACCACCTCGGGCAGCACGGCCCCGGAGGCGACGGCGCCGGCCAGCGCGTCCAGGTCGTCGTACCCGTCCCACCGGGTGCCGGGCGGCTCCACGACGGCCGCCGGCTCCACACCACCCGGTTCCAGCACGGCCCAGGCGCCCGACGCGGAGGCCGGGGCCGCCGGGAGGGCGAGCTGTTCGCCGGTGATCCGGAACAGCGAACGGCGGCGCCCGCCGCGCGCGTTCTCCAGGCGTTTCGGCGACACGGGCCGCACCATCAGCGAATCGACCGAGAGCACCGGCGCGCCGGACGGGTCGGTCGCCGTCAGCGACACGGTGTCCGGGCCCGTCGCCGACAGCCGCACCCGCAGCGCCGCCGCCCCCGCGGAGTGCAGGGTGACGCCCTTCCAGGCGTACGGCAGCAGCGGGTCACCGGAGTGGGCCACCAGGCCGCCCAGGACGACCGCGTGCAGCGCGGCGTCGAACAGCGCCGGGTGCACCCCGTAGTTCCGGGCCTGGTCCTGGTCGGGAAGGCTCGCCTCGGCGAAGAGGTCCGGCCCGTGCCGCCGGACCGCGCGCAGCCCCTGGAACGCCGGCCCGTAGCCGAGTCCGGCCGCCGCGAGCACCGCGTACCCGCCGTCCAGCTCCACCGGCTCGGCGCCCGCCGGCGGCCACTCGGCCACCGGCGCCGCAGGCGTGCCGCCGTGGACGCCGAGCACACCGACGGCGTGCCGCAGCCACGGAGTGTTCTCACCGGACTCACCTGTGTCACCGGACTCATCGGCCTTCTCCGGCCGCGAGTGCACCTCCACCGACCGGCGCCCGCTCTCGTCCGGTTCCTCGACCATCACCCGCAGCTGGACGCCGCCGTCCCGCTCGACGATCAGCGGCTCCAGGAGCGTGAGCTCCTCGACGGTGCCGCAGCCGGTGACCTGCGCCGCGCGCAGGACCAGCTCGGTGAGCCCGGTGCCCGGGAAGAGGACCGTGTCCAGCACCGTGTGGTCCGCGAGCCAGGGCTGTGCCTGCGCCGAGAGCCGACCGGTCAGGACCGTGCCGGCCGGGCTGGGCAGGGTGACCACGGCGCTGAGCACCGGGTGCGAGCTGCGCCCCAGACCCGCCGAGGTGACGTCGGCCGGCCCGCCGGAGCGCCGCAGCCAGTACCGCTCGCCCCCGAACGGGTAGGTCGGCAGCTCGATCAGCCCGACGCGCCCCGGGAAGGTACCCGGCCAGTCCACCGGTGTGCCGCCGACGTGCAGCTGCGCGGCCGAGGTGAGGAAGCGCCGCAGTCCGCCGTCGTCGCGGCGCAGCGAACCCACCGCCACCGCGTGCGGGGCGTTCGCGGCGTCCATGGTCTCCTGGATCGCCACCGACAGGACGGGGTGCGGACTGGCCTCGACGAAGACGTCGAACCCGTCGTCGAGGAGGAGGCGCGTCACCTGTTCCAGCCGGACCGTCTCCCGGAGGTTGCGGTACCAGTACGCGGCGTCGAGCCGCGTGGTGTCCAGCTCCGTGCCGGTGACGGTGGAGTAGAAGGGGACGTCCGAAGGCATCGGGGAGAGGGGTGCCAGGTCCCGCAGCAGCTGCTCCCGGACCTGCTCGACCTGCGGCGAGTGCGAGGCGTAGTCCACCGGCAGCGTCCTCGCCCGGATCCCGTCGGCCTTGCAGCGCGCCACCAGCTCCTCCAGGGCCCGCGGATCACCGGCGACGACCGTGGACGACGCGCCGTTGACCGAGGCGACGGACAGCCGGTCCTCCCACCGGGCCAGCAGGGCGGACACGTCGTCCTCGCCCAGAGCGACGGACACCATGCCGCCCCGGCCGGACATCGCGGCCAGGGCCTTGCTGCGCAGGGCCACCGCGCGGGCCGCGTCCTGGAGCGTCAGCGCCCCGGCCACGCAGGCGGCGGCGATCTCCCCCTGGCTGTGCCCCATCACCGCGTGCGGCCGGACCCCCAGGGACTGCCACAGGGCGGCCAGGGACACCATGACCGAGAACAGCGCGGGCTGCACGACGTCCACCCGGTCCAGGGACGGCGCGTCGCCCGCGCCGCGCAGCAGACCCGTCAGCGACCAGTCCACGAAGGGGGCGAGGGCGGCCTCGCACTCCTGGATCCGGGCGGCGAACACCTCGCTGCCGTCGAGGAGTTCCGAAGCCATGCCCGGCCACTGCGACCCCTGGCCGGAGAAGACGAACACCGTCTTCCCGCGGGTCTGTGCCTCGCCCACGACGACCGAGTCCCGGTCACGGCCCTCGGCCAGCGCGGCCAGCCCCTCCAGCAGGGACTGCCGCCCGTCCCCGACCACGACGGCGCGGTGACCGAGCAGGGCACGGGTCGTGGCCAGGGAACGGCCGACGCCCGCCACGTCGAACCCGGGATCGCCGGCGAGGTGGGAGAGCAGCCGACGGGCCTGCGCGCGCAGCGCCTCGGCGGTCCTCCCGGACAGGGGCCAGGGCACAGCCGCCGGCGCGTCCGGCGCGGGGCCGTCGGCGCGGGGCTCGCCGGCCTCGGACGGGGGCTGTTCGATGATCACGTGGGCGTTGGTCCCGCTGATGCCGAAGGAGGAGACCGCGGCCCGGCGCGGCCGGCCGGTCTCGGGCCACGGCTCGGCCTCGGCCATCAGCGACAGCCCGCTCCGCGACCAGTCGATCTCGGGGGTGGGCCGGTCGACGTGCAGCGTCCGGGGCAGCACCCCGTGCTTCATCGCCGCCACCATCTTGATGACACCGGCGATCCCCGCGGCGGCCTGCGTGTGCCCGATGTTGGACTTCACCGAGCCCAGGCGCAGCGGGCGGTCCCGCTCCCGCCCGCGCCCGTACGTCGCCGCCAGCGCCTGTGCCTCGATCGGGTCGCCCAGCTTCGTGCCGGTGCCGTGCGCCTCCACCACGTCGACGTCACCGGCCGACAGGCGGGCGTCGGCGAGGGCGCGCCGGATCACCCGCTGCTGGGAGGGGCCGTTCGGCGCGGTCAGGCCGTTGCTGGCGCCGTCGGAGTTGACCGCGGAGCCGCGGACGACCGCCAGGACGGGGTGGCCGCTTCGCCGCGCGTCCGACAGCCGCTCCAGCAGGAGCATGCCGACGCCCTCGCCCCAGCCGGTGCCGTCGGCGGACGCCGCGAACGCCTTGCAGCGGCCGTCCGGGGAGAGCCCCCGCTGGCGGCTGAACTCCAGGAAGATGTCGGGGGTCGCCATGACGGCGGCCCCTCCGGCCATGGCGAGCGAGCACTCGCCGCGCCGCAGGGACTGCACCGCCATGTGCAGCGCCACGAGGGACGAGGAGCAGGCGGTGTCGATGGTCAGCGCGGGACCCTCGACGCCGAGGGCGTAGGCGATCCGGCCGGACATGACACTCGCCGTGCTCCCGGTCAGGAGATAGCCGCCCAGTTCCTCGGGGGCCTGGCGCGGATCGGAGGGGTACCCCTGGGACGCGGCTCCGACGAACACCCCCACCGGGCTTCCCTTGAGGGACGTCGGGGCGACGCCGGCCCGCTCCAGCGCCTCCCAGGAGGTCTCCAGCAGCAGCCGCTGCTGCGGGTCCATGGCGAGGGCCTCACGCGGGCTGATCCCGAACAGCTCGGCGTCGAACCGTGCGGCGTCGTCGAGGAATCCGCCCACGCGCACGTACGTCGTCCCCGGCCGCACGCCGTCCGGGTCGTACAGCGCGTCCACGTCCCAGCCACGGTCGGCGGGGAACGGGGTGACCACGTCGGCCTCGTCGGCGACGAGCCGCCACAGGTCCTCCGGGCTCGCGATGCCACCGGGGTAGCGGCAGCTCATCGACACGATCGCGATCGGCTCGTCGTCCCCGGGCGCGGCGCCCGGCACGGCGGCGACGGCCGCCTCGGTGCCCCGTAGTCCGGCCAGCAGGTGCCGGGCCAGCAGGACCGGAGTCGGATGGTCGAAGATCAGGGTCGACGACAGCTGCTTCCCGGTGGCACCGCTGAGGCGGTTGCGCAGTTCGACGGCGGTCAGCGAGTCGAAGCCCGCCTCCTTGAACGTCGCGTCGGGGGTGACCCGGGTGGGGTCGGTGTGCCCGAGCACCGTCGCCGCGTGGGTGCGCACGAGGTCGAGGAGCAGCTGGTCGCCCTCGGCCTCGGACACGGTGGCCAGCCGGTTCCGCAGCCCGCCGGCCGCGGTGGGCCGTGCCGCGGCACGGCCCACCCGCCGCTTCGGTG
>NZ_JBHUAF010000091.1:0-25594 GCF_042789895.1 Kitasatospora sp. NPDC056783 | reverse complement strand
TTCGTGCGCGGTACGGGCCCCTCGGTCGTCGCGCCGCGGCGCGCTCCCCGTCGGCCGGCCAGGAGCCGGGCGGTTCACACCGGGCCGCGTGCCGGGTCGGGGCGCCGGGTCGGGGCGCCGGGCTGGTGGCGATCAGCCGTCGTGCCGGTCCGCCCGCTCCTTCCGGTGACGGGGGAGCCGGTGGGACTCGACCGGTCGTCCGCCGGTGAGGTGCTCGGTGACGATGCGGCCGGCGGCAGCGGCGTCGACCTTCCCGTACCAGACGTCGTCCGGCTGCACGCTGGCGACGGGGGCCTGGTTGCAGGGGAACTGGCATCCCGTCTGGGTGACGAGCACGTCGTCGTCGCCGAGGCCCCGCTCGGTCAGTTCCCGTACCAGGGCGCGCAGTCCCTCCTCCGCCCCCAGGGCCGTGCACCGCGGGCCCCGGCACACCAGGACCTGGTGCCGGTGGCCGGTGACGTCCTCCCAGGCCGCCGACGTGAGACCGGGCTCCTCGCCGGTGACGGCCCTCGTCATCGCGGCCGCCGTGGCGACCGCGTCCGGCGAGTCGGCGAGGCGGGTCGCGACGAGGAGTTCGGGGCGGTGGCCCGCGCGCTCGCGCCACCAGTGGGCGGCGATCCGCCGCAGCCAGGACTGGGCCGGGCCGGAACCCGCGAGACGGACGCCGATCACGACCACGGTCCCGGCGCCCGCGTCGGCCAGCCTGGTCAGCTCGGCCGACAGTGACGGGTCCGCCTGCTGCAGGAACGCGATCGAGGCCCGGTGCGACGCCGCCGCCCGGAGGAGTTCGTCACGACGGACGGCCTCCCCGACCGACATGCCGACCAGGAGCACGGCGGTTTCGGCGGTGCGGCGGGCGGGGGCGCCCGGGGCGGGAGCGGTCATGGTGTCGTCCTTTCGCTGAGCAGTCCGTTCCACCGGATGTGCGGTCGGTCGTGCCGGGGGTGCCGCTCCACGGTGACGTCGACGCCGTAGACGCGCGCGATCGTGGGGGAGGTGAGCACGTCGGAGACGGGCCCGTGGGCGACCAGGCGGCCGTCGAGCAGGACGGCGGCCTCGTCGCAGTAGGCGGCGGCGAGTTCGAGGTCGTGCAGCGCGGCCACCGTGGTGATGCCCAGCCCGCGCACGGTGCCGAGGAAGCCGAGCTGGTGGCGCAGGTCGAGGTGGTTGGTGGGCTCGTCGAGCAGGAGCACGCCGGGCTCCTGCACCAGTGCCCGGGCGAGTTGCACCCGCTGCCGCTCGCCACCCGACAGCGTCGGCCAGGACCGGTCGAGCAGGTGGCCGATGTCCGCGGCGGCGACGGCGTCGGCGAACACGGACCGCTTGTGGGCGCCGACGGCGGAGTCCGTCGGTACGGGCCAGCGGCCGCGGTGCGGAGTGCGTCCGAGCTCGACGACCTGGCGGACCGACAGCGACAGCCGGGTGTCGGCCTGCTGCTCCATGAAGGCCACCCGTTGCGCGCGTCGGCGGGCCGGGAGCGCGTGGAGGTCCTCTCCGTCCAGGAGGACCCGCCCCGCGCCCGGCCGGGTCAGTCCGGCGACCGCGCGCAGCAGGGTGGTCTTCCCGGCGCCGTTGGGTCCGAGCAGGCCCGTGATCCGGCCGGGGCGGAACGCGAGCGAGACCGTGTCCAGCAGGGTGGTCGCGCCGGCGCGGACGAGAAGTCCCTCCGCGCGCAGGTCGACAGGAGGTGTCACCGTCACAGCGCCCTCCCGTCGGCCCGTCCCTGGCGCCACAGCAGCCAGGCGAAGAAGGGCGCTCCGAGGCCGGCCGTGATGATGCCGACGGGGATCTCCCGGCCGGGGAGGACCGAGCGCGCCACGATGTCGCTGCCCACCAGGAGGGACGCGCCCACCAGCGCCGACACGGGCAGCAGCAGGGCGTGACGCGGGCCGCAGACGAGGCGGACCACGTGGGGGACGACCAGGCCGAGGAACCCGATGACGCCGGTGTTGGCGACCAGGCACGCGGTCACCAGCGCGGCGGTGGCGATGAGCACCCAGCGGGTGCGCTCGACGTGGACGCCGAGGGAGCGGGCGGCGGTCTCGCCGAAGGCGAAGGCGTCCAGGTCGCGGGCCGAGGCGGCCAGCACCGTGACACCGGCCAGCGCGACCGAGACCAGGAAGACGGCGGTGGGCCACCGGACGCCGGCGACGGAGCCCAGCGTCCACTCCATGACACCGCGCGCCGCGTTGCGGTCCCCGAGGACCATCACGACGAACGAGGTGTAGGCCCCGCACATCTGCCCCACCGCGATGCCGGCGAGCACGGTGCGGGTGGTCGGCAGTGACCGGGTGCGCGCGCCGGCCAGGGCCAGGACGACGACGGCGGCGAGCAGGGCGCCGGCGAAGGCCGCCGTCGACACCGCGCCGGTGCCGACGGCGCCGGTCACGCCGACCCCGAGGACGATCACGGTGACCGCGCCGGCGGCGGCGCCGTCCGAGATCCCGAGCAGGAAGGGATCGGCCAGGTCGTTCCCGGTCAGCGTCTGCAGCACCGCGCCGCAGACCGCGAGGCCGGCGCCGGTGGCGGCCGCCCCCAGGACCCGGGGCAGCCGCAACTGCCAGACGATCTGGTCGTCCAGCAGCGTGACCTGGGGATCGCCCAGCCCGAGCCGGCGCGCCACGACGTCGAGCACCGTCCGGAGCGACTCGTGCTGGGAGCCCACGGCCAGGCCGAGGAACACGGTGGCCAGCAGCAGGGCCGTGGCGACGGCCAGGACCGCCGTCGCGCGGCCCTGGCCGGTGGGCCGCGCGACGGGGTGGGGTGCGGTGGTCATGAGGCCGGGTGCAGTCGGCCCAGTCCTTCGGAGACCTTGGCGGCACCGTCGGCGAGCCGTACGCCGGGAGTCGACTCCGAGAACGGCACCACCACGAACGCCTTGCGCCGCACGGCGCCGAGCGTGCTCAGCACCGGGTCGTTCTCCAGGTAGTCGATCTTGGACTGGGCCGTGTCCCAGCCGGCGTCCGCGACCACGATGGCGTCCGGGTCGGCCGCGACGACCTTCTCCCAGCTCACGTTCTGCCAGGTACCGGGCAGGTCCGCGAAGACGTTGCGGGCGCCCACGGCGTCGAGCACGAGTTGGGGCCCGCCGTGGCCGGCGCCGACGAACGGCGCCTTGGTGTCCGAGTCGTACCACAGGACCTTCAGGTCCTTGCCGGCGGCCGTCGCCGTGAACCGGGCCAGCTGCTGCTCCTGCTGCCGCTGGATCGCGGCGGCCCGCTCCGTGACGCCGAAGACCTTGGCGACGTCGTTCAGTTCGCCCCACGCCGCCTGCCAGGTCGTCGGCGGTACCTGGCTCTTGTCCGCGCAGCCGAACGGGGACAGGTACGACGGGACGCCCTGGCCGCGCAGTTCCTCCCGGCTGCCCGCGACCTTGTCGGTGAACGCGCTGGCGTAGGAGGCGTACAGGAAGTCGGGGCGGGCCGTGAGGAGCTTCTCCTTCGTCGGGTAGTCCTTGGAGAGCACCGGGACGGAGTCGTAGGCGGCCTTCCACTTCTCCGGGACGGAGTCGTCGAGGTAGGCGGTACCGGCCATGCGGGACTCCAGGCCGAGGGCCAGGGCCACCTCGGTGGCACCCTGGTTGAGCGTCACCAGCCGCTCGGGCGGCGCGGGGACCGTCACGGTGGTCCCGCAGTTGTCCACGCTGACCGGCCCGGCGGTTCCGGTCGCCCCACCGGACGCGGTGGGCGCGGGGGCGCTGGTGCAGGCTCCGAGCACGCCGATGAACAGGAAGGCCGCGACGGCCCGGCCGGCACGCGTCGGGCCGGTGGGACGTACGGAACTTACGGGACGTACGGAACATATGGATCGAAATGGACGCAGCAGACCGCTGGGCACGTGTTCTCCAAAACCCTCGTGGAACATGTCGCGCCGTGGCCGGTCTCCTGGCTTCCGCATCGACGCACCGCGGCCGACCTTCCCGGGCGGCTCTTCCAGCCCGCCCAGTGGCCCCGACCGCTGCGAAAGCCGGTCAGCGAGGGCCGCGGAACTCCGCGGCAACAGTGGCGAGGGCCGCACCGGACTTTGACCGGCTTCCCGAACACCACGGCCAGGGCAACGTATCAGGCGTGGTCGGATCGCTGCTGGCCAGGTCGGGGGGTGATCGTCCGGACCGTTCCGGGGGCGCCGACGGGCGACCGTCGTGCCGCGCCCCCTCGCGCGCCCGTCCCACCGCACGGCCTCGGCAGGGCCTCAGCGGTCTTCAGTGGGTCTTCAGCGGGCCGGCGAACGACTTGCGCAGCGACGACGGTGCCACGACGGGGAGCAGGGAAGCCAGCATCTTTCCCTTCAAGGTGGTGGGCTCCCTGGTCAGCTGGACGTCGACGCGCGTTCCGTCACCCTCGGGAGTCATGCGGAAGGTCCACCCGCCTCCCGGCCCGAAGAGCTTGGAGTCGAGAGTGCGGATGACGACCGTGTTCCCTCCGGGCTCCCAGTCGTAGCGGGCACGCTCCCAGGCGGCGGCGGTGCCCTCGGTCACCTCGGCCCAGCCCTCTCCCCTTCCGTGGACCTCGAAGTGTTCCGCGTCGATGCTGGGCCACGCGTCGGGGCGGGCGGGGCCGAAGTCGGTGAGGACGGTCAGCACCTCGGAAGGCGTGAGCGAGGAGACGAGATGGAAGGTCACAACAGTCATGGATCATCCTCCACGTACGTGGACGGGGCACGTCGTGCCGCCGTCAGGGGGCCGGTGGCGGGCCGTGGGGCGGCGCCGCCTGGTCGGGCTTCACTCTGGTGGTCCCGCAAGGCCGGTGTCCTCCGTCAGTTGACTGCCCGACACGACTTGGGTCGTTACGGCGCCCGGGGCCGCTCACGACATCGGTACGTCATCGAGGGCGGCAGTCATTTGACGGATTCCCGGCGGGTGGCCGCGACGCAAGAGTGAAGACGCCGAACGACCTGCCGCCCGCCACCCCAGGGAATCGACCACCTCTGGGCCCGCCGCACTCCCCTGGGGGATCGACCACGGCAGTGCCGGAGGCGGCTGTCGGCCAACTTCCTTGCTCCACAAGCGATGTGGCGGCGTACGAGCCTCCCCGACGGGAGCCGGGCGGTCGCCGGTCCACCCCCCTGCGAGGCCGCACCGGGGGCGGCGTAGGGTGCGCCGTGTGAACGAACTGATCTTCCGGGGGAAAGACAGGCTCAGCCCGGACTGGGCCGATCTCGCACTGCTGCTCATGATCGTCACGGTCGAACTGGTCGCCGGCCGGGGGAAGTTCGACCTCGGCCTCGGCCCCATGATCCTGCTCGTCGGCGGCACCGTGGCGCTGGTCGCCGGGAGCCGCCTCGTCGCCCTGCGGTCCTGGGTCCGGGTGGGCGCCGACGGAGTCACCATCTGCCGGGGGCTCGGCCGGGGCCGCACCTACCCCTGGGAGCAGATCGCCTGGCTCGACGTGGCGGAGTTCCGGGGCCGCGGCGGCACGGTCACGCGGGTGGCGCGGATCCACACCACCGAGGGCCGGCGCCGCTGGCTGTCGACCCTGACGAACAGCGATCTCAGCACGTCGGAGAGCTTCGACAGCGACGTCCGGCGGGTCGCCGACTGGTGGAAGCACAGCACCCGGGCGGACCGGCGCGTTCAGCCGGAGAAGCGGCTCCGGGACCGGATCACGCCCATGAGGGCCGGGGTGCTGGGTGCCGTCGTCATGGCCGCCGTCCTCGCCGTGGTCGCCGCCCTGCCGGACCGGTAGGAGCCGGAACGGGGTCGGCTCCGGTCCGGGGCCGGTCCCCGGGCGTGGGGATCATGGCCGGATTTCCCGGGGCGTGGCAGACGGGACGGGCACGCTTCCCTACGCTGCCCGGTCATGCGTACATCCAGCTCCGGGACAAGACGCCTCGGCGTCGTCGCCGTACTCGCCCTCCTCGTCGGCCTGATGGGCTTCGCCCCGCAGGCGTCCGCCACGACCTCCGCCACGACCTCCGCCACGCCGCCGTACTTCGCCCTGAGCGTGGACCACCCCACGCTCACCCCCGGCCAGAGCGGCACCCTGAACGTGACGTTCACCAACCGCCAGACCAGCCCCGTGACCTTCCTCTACGTCTGGCTCCCCCTGCTCGAAGCAGGTCCTCAGCCCGCGCCCGGCGCGCGGGCGGTGCTCACCGGGTGCTCCGGGCAGGTGAGCTGGTGCGACCTCGGGGAGAGGGCGTCCGTCCAGGGGCTGTACGCCCTGGTCAACCTGACGGCTCCCCAGGTGCCGATCGAACCGGGCGGCAGCCGCACCATCACGCTGACCTACCGGTACCCCGCCGACTCCGACTGCACCGTGCACCCCGTCGTCAGCTTCTCCACGAACTACTTCCACTACGAGTACGGCGACGGCTCGCAGAGCTACGACGGCTCGGAGTTCCCCGACCCGCCCGTCACCAGCACGCTGGTGTGCCCGCCCGCACCGTAAGGACCACCCGCCCCGTGAGGACAGCCCTTTCCGGCCGCCCGCGCATCGGTGGCACGACCGATGCGCGGGCGGTGGGGGAGCGGGTAGGAGCCGCACGGCCACCCCGCCGACGCCGACCGGCGCGTCCGTGGGCCCCGGGGAACGGCGGCGGTCAGCGGCCCGGGCGGGGGAGGGCTCAGGCGTCCAGTTCCCGGAGCAGTTCGGCGCGCAGTTCCGGGTCCGGGCCGGGGTCGGTGGCGAGCGCGCGGGTGAAGTCCTCGGCGGCGGCGGCCCGGTCGCCGAGTTCGCGGTGGGCCAGCCCCCGGTTGTAGAGGGCGACGGGGTCGGGGTCCAGGGCGATGGCGCGGTCCAGGTCGGCGACGGCGCCCGGGGTGTCGCCGCGTTCGAAGCGGATCGCCGCGCGGTTGGCCCAGGCGGTCGGCAGATCGGGGGCGTGGTCGACGGCCCGGGTGAGCAGAGCCTCGGCCTCGGGGAGGCGGCCGCGTTCGCCCTCGACGAGGCCGAGCACGCACAGCAGGTGAGGCTGGCCCGGGGACAGGCGCAGGCCCGCGTGGGCGTCGCGCTCGGCGAGGTCGAGTTCGCCGTCCTCCAGGTGGAGGCCGGCCCGGTTGACCAGGGCGTCCAGGTGCTCGGGGTCGATCCGCAGGGTTCGGTCGAGGTCGGCCAGCGCCGCCTGGGGCCGGCCCAGGTCGGTGTGGGTCTCGGCACGGTTGTAGTACGCCTCGGGCAGGTGCGGGCCGAGGCGGATCGCGGTGCCGTAGTCGGCGATCGCGTCGTCCGGCCGTCCGGTGGCCCGGTGGAGGGCTGCCCGGTCGACGTAGTACTCCGCGTTCTGCGGGTCCCGCTCGATCACCGTGTCGAGGTCGGCGAGCGCGCGGGCCGGATCGCCGAGGGCGAGGTGCAGCTGGGCCCGGTTGTGCAGCAGCCGGGCGCGGTCCTGGGGGCGTTCGCCCGGTGCCAGGGCCCGGTCGAGCTCCGCGATGCCGTCCTCGACCGTCGCCAGCGCCGCCGCGGGGTCGCCGGCCCGGCTGTCCAGCAGGGCCAGGCCCTGCCGGTGGAAGACGGTGGTGACGGCGCGTTCGCGCGGGTCCTCGATCCGCCCGGCGAGTGCGAGGGCGCGCTCCAGCCAGGTGCGGGCGGCGGCGAGGTCCCGGGCGGGCTCCGGCAGGTGGCGGACGTGGAGCATGGCGGTGGAGTAGGCCGTGGACAGGTGGATCCTCGGCTCGTCGGTGACCTGCCGGACGTGGTCGTAGAGCGCGAGGGCCTCGGCCGGGCGCTCCAGGGCGGTGAGCGCGGTGGCCAGCATCGTGGTGAAGGCCCACCAGTTCCGGGTGTCCCCGGCCGGGGTGACCAGCGCCAGGCCGCGTTCGGCGAGCCGGACGGCGTGCTCGTAGAAGCCGCTGCGCAGGGCCAGGGCGAGCGCGGTGCGCAGCGCGTCGACGCCGTCGGTGGCCGGGCGGGTGCCGCGTTCGCGGTGGTGGGGGATGGCGCCCAGCTGCCAGGACCACTCGCCGGTCGCGGCCAGTTCGTCGGCGCGCTCGTCGTGCCAGGCGGGGCCGTGGACCGTGGCGGCGTCCTCGGCGGCGTCCTCGGGGGTGGGCCGGGACGGGGTGATGGCGAGGGGGCGGGCGTGCTCGGCGACGGCCTCGGCGAGCGCGGGGGGCAGTGAGGCGCCGCCGACGTACAGCCTCAGCCGGGACGGGTCGACGCGTCGCAGCAGGGTGTCGACGAGTTCGACGGTGGTGGCGTCCGCCTCGTCCACCCGGTCGAGCACCACGGCGGCGGGCGTGCGCTGCCCCGCCGACCAGGAGGCGACGAACTCGCCTATTCCGTAGGCGAGATGGCGGGTGCGCCGGGCCGGGTGGAACCTGATCTGGACGTCCGCGACGTCCAGGGCCGCGAGGGCCTCGTCGGCCCATGGCATCGCCGGTGCCAAGTCGCGTACCGCGCTGAGGAGTTCGACCTGGTGGCGGTCCACCAGCGGGGAGTGTCCCTGGCCGAGGGCGAGGTGGCGGACGAACTCGCCGACCCCGCCGTAGGGCCCGCGCTGCCAGACCCGGCAGTCGAAGGCGCCCAGGAGCCCTTCGGCTCCGGCGGCCGCCGCGCGCCGGTCCCGGGGCAGTGTCGCCTCCAGCCAGACGTGTCGCATGCCCGACTCCTCCCCTTCTCGTGTCGGCGGGCCCGCCGTGGGGCCGTCGCTCGGTGCCCGCGGCCGCCCGGAGGCGTGCCAGGAAGCTCGCGGAGCCCCTGGCACGCCACCGGTGTCAGTGGTGCGTCGGAGTTACCAGCACCACTCGAGCCACAGCCGGCGGGCGTTGCCGGTCAGTGCGACGGTGCCGGACTTACGGGTCGTCATCTTCCGCATGTCTGTCTCCTTCGGTGGGGGGGTGGTCGGCCGGGGTCTCGTGGCGACCATGGCCCATGGTGGTGATAATTCGTATGAACTGTCAAGGAATTGGAGACTCCGCTAATCGGCGGACCCTGGCGCCGGGGCGTCCGGATCGTGCCGATCCGCAGGCCAGGGCCTGGCTGGTCGGCTACCGGCGGGTGCAGACCGGGTCGGTGTCCGGCAGGCGTCCGGAGGCCAGGTAGGCGTTGACGGTGTCGTCCACGCAGGCGTTGCCGTAGGTCCCGTACAGGCCGTGCTGGTCGGCGCCCCGCAGGGTCAGCAGCCGCGAGCCGGGCAGCAGCCGGCGCAGGGCGACGGCGTCCCGGTGGGGAGTGCGCGGGTCACCGGTGGCGGAGAGGATCAGCGCCCGGGCGTCGCGGTGCACCTCGACGGGCGCCTCGCGCGGGGCTTCCCAGAAGGCGCAGGGAGTGATGTCGTGGAGCAGTGGGCCGAACAGCGGGTGCTCGGCGCGACCGCGCTCGATCCGGCGCCAGTAGTCCTCGGGGTCTCCGGGCGCCGTGCGGTCCGCGCACAGGACGGCCTGGCCGGCGCTGCCGGCCTGCGATCCCTGGGGGCCGAACAGCAGGCGCAGCAGGGCGGCGGTCGAGGCCGTGGGGGTGACGGGCCGGCCCGCCGCCGCCTCGGCGAGCATCGCCATCTGTTCGGCGAGGGCCGACCGTTCGGGGTCGGAGTCGCCCTGGAGGCCCACGAAGAGCAGGACCGGGACGCGGGTGTCGTCGAGTTCGACGGCGTCGGCGCCGGTGCCGAGGACGAGCGGGCGGTTCGCGGCCGTCTCGACGGTGCGCAGGATTCCGTCGCCGACCTCCGCGTGGGTGCGGCCGAGCCGGTAGGTGTCGTGGCGCTGCGCCGTCCAGTCCGCCCAGTGGGCGAACGCCCGTTCCTGTTCGGGCAGTTGGTTCGGGAGGAGCGCGGGCCCGGAGTGGCGGGGGTGGAGCGCGCTGTCGAGGACCATCCGGTCGACGCGGCCGGGGAACATCTGGGTGTACACCGTGCCGAGGTACGTGCCGTAGGACAGGCCGAGGTAGGAGATCCTCCGTTCGCCGAGCGCGCCCCGGACCACGTCCAGGTCCCGGGCCGCGTCGCGGGTGCCCGCGTACGGCAGCAGGTCGCCGGCCGCCGAGCGGCACCGGGCCGCGAGTTCCCGGTGGAGGGCGACCTGGCGCTCGAAGGCGGCGCGGCCGGTCCCGGCGGAGAAGAGGCCGCCGACGGGCCAGCCGCAGTCGAGCGGGGTGCTGCGGCCGGCGAAGCGCTGGTCCAGCCCGACGATGTCGAAGCGGCCGGCGGTTTCCTTGAGGGCGGCATGGACCCGGGGTGGTGCGCCGAGTGTCGGGGCGCCGGGGCCGCCGTCGTTGAGCAGCAGCGTGCCGATCCGGTGGCGGGTGTCGGCGGCCTCGATCCGGGAGAGCGCCAGCGTGAGGGTGCGTCCGCCGGGGTCGCCGTAGTCCAGGGGCACGGTGGCCTCCGCGCAGCGGGCGCCGGCCTGGTCGAGTGCGGCACCGTCCGGGTCGTCCGGGCCCAGGACGCAGGTGTGCCAGTGGAGGTGCTGGCGGTAGTAGCGGTCGAGCCCCGAGGTGGCGGGGTGCGCGGGGGTGGTCGTGGTGGCGGTCGCGGTCAGGAAGGCCGCGAGGGCGAGGCCGGCCGCAGCGGTGCGCCGGGCGGTGGGCGGGCGCCGGGTGGCGGGGCCGGTGCGGGCGGGGCGGGGGTCCGTGCGGGTGGGGCGGGGGTCGGCCATGACGCCTCCTCGGCTGCGCTTCCGTCCCCCGGACGAGAAGAGCAGCCCCGGCGGCGAAAACGTCGGTGCGACAGTCGGGGATTCGGGTGCCCTCGGCGAAGCGAGGGGAGTCGAAGTGCCCCGAGCGGACCCTCGCCCGCGTTCGGCGTCCTCTTCGCCGCTCCGGAGGGCGACAGCACCGCAGCGGCGAGCGCGCGAAGAAGGTTAACCAGACGCTTGACTATTCACGGGCCGACGCCCAACACTTAGGCACATGCTTAACCAATCTGGTTCGTTGGACCGGGTGTTCCAAGCCCTGGCGGACCCGACCCGCCGGGACATCGTCGAGCGGCTGGTGCGCGGGCCCGCCTCGGTCAGTGAACTGGCCAGGCCGCTCGCCATGTCACTGCCGGCGGTGATGCAGCACATCCAGGTACTGGAGACGTGCGGGCTGGTCCGGTCCGAGAAGACCGGGCGGGTGCGCACCTGCCACATCGAGCCGGGTGTGCTGCGCATGACCGAGGAGTGGATCGCCGCGCAGCGCACCGCCTGGGAGCGCCGCCTCGACCGCCTCGGCGACTACCTGGCCGAACACGGCGACACCCCGGAACAAGGGAGCACACGATGACCGACCACGTGGTCACGCACGCCACGTTCACCCTCGAACGCCGCTACGCCGCCCCGCCGGCCACGGTGTTCGCCGCGTGGGCCGACCCCACGGCCAAGGCACGCTGGTTCGCGGGCCCCGACGCCGAGCACGAGCTCGACTTCCGCGTCGGCGGGCGGGAGGTCAACCGCGGCCGCTCCGCCGGCGGAGCGGTGCTGACGTTCGAGTCCTGGTACCGGGACATCGTCCAGGACGAGCGGATCGTCTACACCTCCACCCTGTCCGAGGGACCGGACCTCGCGACGGTGTCGCTGACGACGGTGGAGTTCCACCCGGAAGACGGTGGCACCCGGGTGCTGCTCACCGAGCAGGGCACCTTCCTCGACGGCCGCGAGGAAGCGGCCTGGCGGGAACAGGGCACGGGCAGGTGGCTCGACGAGCTCGCGGCCGAGCTACGGCAACCTCGGCAGAACAGCACCGAACGACCGTGACGACCACGGGAGACTTACCGCGGAACGGGCGTCGGCGGGTGCTGGCGCTGCTGGGCACGGCGTTCTTCATGACCATCCTGGACGGCACCAGCCTGCTCACCGCCCTGCCGGCGATCGAACAGCACCTCCACCTGCACGGCCCGGCCGTCCAATGGACGGTGACGGCCTACGCGCTGGCCTTCAGCGGACTGCTGCTGCTGTGCGGCCGCGCCGCGGACCTGCTGGGCCGTCGGCGTGTGTTCATCGCCGGGACGGTGCTGCGGGTCCTCGCCTCGCTGGCATGCGGGCTCGCCCCGTCCGGCCAGGCCCTGGTGGCCGCCCGCGCGCTGCAGGGCGTCTCGGCCGCGATCATCGCCCCGGCCGCGCTGTCGATGGTCGTCGACACCTTCCCCGAAGGGCCCGAACGGAACAGGGCACTCGGCGTCTGGGGCGGCCTCGGCGGGTTCGGTGCCACCGCCGGCCTCCTGCTGGGCGGCGTCATCACCGACCTCCTCGGATGGCAGTGGGTGTTCTGGATCAACGTCCCGGTCGGGGCCGTGGTGCTGGTACTCGCCCCCGTCCTGCTGCGCGAGAGCCGGGACCGCTCACGCTCCCGTTCCTTCGACGTGCCCGGCGCGCTGACCATCGCCCCCGCACTCGTCCTGCTCGTCCACGCCATCACCCGGGTACCGGCATCCGGATGGACGAACGGACGCACCGTCGGGCTGCTGGCCGCCGTGGCCGTACTGCTCGGGACGTTCGCCCTGGTGGAGAAGCGGTCGGCGGCCCCCCTCGTCCCCCTGCGGGCGCTGCGCTCGCGGACACTGGTCGGCGGCAACCTGCTGCTGCTCATCGCCGGCATGACCGTCGACGGCATGCTCGTCACCCTCACCTCCTTCGTGCAGCAGGCGCTCGGCTGGTCCGCGGCGCGGTTCGGCCTGGTGACCGCGGTGATGACCGTCACCGCGGCCGCGGGCGCCCTGCTGAGCCAGCGGGTCGTGCCCAGGCTCGGCCCGGGGCGGGTGGCCGCCGCCGGCGCCGCCCTGCTCGGTTGCGGCTGCCTGCTGCTCACCCGCCTGCCGGCCGGCGGTCCGACGGGCCTGCTGCCGGCCGCGCTGCTCCTGTTCGGGGCGGGGATGGGCGCCGTCACGGTGTGCGCTCAGATCGCCGCGCTGACCGGCGTCACCGAGAACGACTCGGGCATGGCCGCCGGCCTCGCCGACACCTCGTTCGCGGTCGGCACCGCCCTCGGCGCGGCCGTCTGCACCAGCGTGGTCGCCGCCTACTCCTCCGCCGCCTCCGCCGCCTCCGCGACCGACGACCCCGCACCGCTCGTATCCACCACCGGGCAGCAGGCCGCGTTCGGGGTGGCCGGCGTCTTCGCCGCCCTGGCCCTGATCGTCGCGTCGACGCTCCTCGGCAGGCGGTCTGGCCCGTCCCGCACCGGCCCGTCCTGTACCGGACCGTCCCGCATGGGCCCGGCAGACGCCGGTGGGGACGCATCCACCGGGGTGCCGTCGACCTCGGCGTGACGCACGGGACGCGGTGCCGGACCTCAGCGGCGGTACGCGGCGGCCGCGATCTCGCCGAAGGTCCGGATCAACGGATTGGCGTCCCCCTCGTTCCACACCGCCACCACCCGGCTCGGCGGCATGTCGACCAGCGGCACCACGGTCAGCTCCGGGGGCAGGTGGTGCCCGAGCGGGGCCAGGCCGACCGTGCCGTTCCACAGCACGGCCTGGAGGCACTCGTGGACGGCGCGCACCACCGGGCCCTCGCGCGGGCTGCCGCCGTTCCAGTACGACTGCCAGAGGGGGTCGGTGCCCTGCGGGAACCGGAACCAGCGGCGGTCGCCCAGTTCGGCCAGCCGCAGCCCCTCGCGGCCGGCCAGGGGATCGTCGGCGCGCAGGAGCACGCCGACCGGATCGCTCCGCAGCGTACGCACCGTCAGGGCCGTCTCGTCGAACGGGGCCCGGGTCAGCGCGACGTCGACCAGCCCGGCGCGCAGCCCGCAGGTCGGGTCGGTCAGATCGGTGTCGCGCACGCGGATGTCGACGCCGGGGCGGCTGCGGCGGAAGGCGGCGGCCAGCCGGGCCACTCCTGGGTCGGTGCCGTCGCCCAGGATGCCGATGGTGATGGCCGTGACGCCGGCCGCCGCCGCGTTGACGCGTACCCGGACGCGGTCGGCGTGGTCGAGCAGGGCCAGCGCCTCCTCCAGCAGCACCGATCCCACCGGAGTGAGCGCGACCCCGGTGGAGGCTCGGACGAACAGCGGGGCCCCGGCCTCGGCCTCCAGCCGCTTGATCGCCCGGCTCAGCGGCGGCTGGCTCATGTGCAGTCGGGTGGCGGCCCGGCCGAAGTGGAGTTCCTCGGCGACCGCCACGAAGTAGCGCAAGGTCCGTAGCTCCACGCTGCCACGATACCCACGGGGTATCGGCGCCTCGGAACAGGTCTTGGACACCGGCGGGCGCCCGGCGGTGCACTCGTGACATGACCGAAGAAACGAAGAACAGCAGGCCGCCGACCGACCCCGTCGTCTCGGTGGTGGGCCCCGGCGACGGCGAGACGATCGTCCTGGGCACCACGCGGATGCGCGTCCTGGAGGACGGCAGCCACACCGGCCACCGACTCGCGATCGCCGAGTCCGTCCTCGCCCCGCACACCCAGGGGCCGCCGCAGCACCGCCACGCCCGGCACGACGAGGGCTTCTACATCCTTTCCGGCACCGTGCGGTTCACCGTGGGGGACCAGGACCACGACGCCCCCGCGGGCACGCTCGTGATGGTTCCGCCCGGCACCCCGCACACCTTCGCCAACCCGACCGGCCGGCCGGCCGTCATGCTCAGCACCTTCACCCCGGACCTGTACGTCCAGTACTTCCGCGATCTGCGCGACGCACTCGCCGACGGCCGTCCGCTGACGCCACAGGCCAACCTCGACGCGATGAGCCGCTACGCGACCGAGCCCGCCGCCGAGCTCGCCACCGGCCCGGCCACCGGCCTGGCCTGAGCCGACGGCCCTGAGCGTCCGGCTGGCCATCGGCTGTGATCGATTTCCGGTCGCGGAGCCAGGACGGGAAGCCCCGGCCGTCAGCGCACGCCGTCCCAGAGGAGCCGCTCGGGGCGGCCGGGGTCCCGGAGGACTGCGGGCGCAGTGTCGTCCAGCCGCATGACGAGCCGGTCGGGCAGGTAGGCGGGCCAGGACGGCAGGTCCTCGTGCCGGGGGTGGCCGTCGCGGGCGAAGGATGTCCAGGCGCCGCGCAGGCGCTCGGACAGCCGCGGATGGCCGGCCGGGTCCGTCAGCGGGTCGTCGAGGTCGCCGAAGAGGAGGCCCAGCTCGGACATGTGGCAGGCGCCGAGGGCGCCGTCCAGGGCGGGGGAGGGCTGGGCGAACTCGTAGAAGTGGGTGTCGGCGCCGTGGGCGGCCCGGGCCTCGGCGATGCGGAGGGCGGGCACCCGGTAGCCGTGGTCGGTCATCACGGCCGAGAAGAGGTCGGCCGCGCCGGCACCGGGCCGGGAGGCGGCGTAGCGGGCCCGCGCGGCGGCCGGGTCGAGCCCCAGGGCGGCGAGGAAGCCGTGCAGGAAGGCGTCGCCGATGCGGTCGGCCATGCCGAGCGGCACGAGGAAGAGGCGGAACTCCTCACTGGTGACGCCGGTGAGCAGGTCGAGGTGGCGGCCCGCGCCGGCGCGGACGGCGTCGACGGGGCGCTCGGGCAGCGTCGCCGTCCCGAACACCGGAAGGACGGTCGTGCCGCCGCCGGCGGACTCGCCCCATCGGCCGGGCTCGGTGCTGCGGGCGATCTCCTGGGCGAGCCGGGCGTCGGCGGCCACCAGCTCCCGGGGCGGGAGCGCGGCGAGCGCCTCGGTGGTGCACTCGACGCCGGCCAGTTCGGCCAGCCGCTCGGTGACGCGGCGCGCGGTCTCGGGGGCGTGGGCGTGGTGCCCGGCCCCGCTCTGGGTGATGGCCCGTCGGAACAGGCCGTCGGCCCGGGGCATCGTCATGAGCGCGGTGATGCCGATCGCACCGGCCGACTGGCCGAAGACGGTCACGTTCGCCGGGTCTCCGCCGAATCCGGCGATGTTGTCGCGGACCCATTCCAGGGCGGCGATCTGGTCCAGCAGCCCGAGGTTGGCGGTGCCGTCCGGGAGCAGGAGGAAACCCTCCGCGCCCAGACGGTAGTTGAGCGTCACGCAGACCACGCCGTCGCGGGCGAGGGCGGCGCCGCCGTAGGTCGGCAGCGAGCCCGACCCGTTGCGGAACGAGCCGCCGTGGATCCACACCATGACGGGCAGCCCCCGCTCCGACCGGTGCGGCGAGGGCGTCCAGACGTTGAGGTTGAGGCAGTCCTCGCCCTGCGGCCCGGACGGGCGCAGCAGGCCGGTCATGGCGGGTCCGTAGCCCGGCTGCGGGGCGGCCGGGCCGTGGTCGAACGCGTCGCGCACACCGCTCCACGGCTCCGGTGGCCGGGGCGCGCGCAGCCGGCCCGCACCGAACGGCGGTGCCGCGTACGGGATTCCGAGGAATGACGCGGTGCCGCCGCGTAGGCGTCCGCGGACCGGACCGTGAAGGGTGTCGACGACGGTGCTGTTCATGGCAGGTGGAGTTCCCCGGGGGACGCGCGGTGTTCGTGCGCGATGAGACGTTTCCGCGTGCCCGGGGTGATCGCAACCGAATTTCCGTCAGGCGAGGGCCGGATGAGGGCGCCGCGACGAACTCAGGCGGTGGCGCGGTGGGCGTCGAGCCACCGTCGCCCGGCCGCGCCGGCGGCGCGCCAGTCGGCCCAGGGCTCTTACTGAGGGAGCTGTGGCTCCTGCGACGTCCGTTCGTCACCTGCGTCAAGTCCGGAGCAGAGCAGGTTGAATGCCTGGAGGGCCGCCGAGGCGACGGCATCGCGGGCGGGTGCGGGCGGTTCGCCGGACATGATGCGTCGTCGGAGCTCGCGTAGAGCGGCGCGGTGCGTCCCGGCGATGGCGCCCGCGAGGAGCAGGGGCAACGCGTGGCCGGCATCGCCGGGTGTATCCGCGGCATCCGGCGGATGTTCGGTCAGAGCGGTCGCCAGCGCGGCCTCGATGCGTTCGCCGATCTCGCGTTCGCGGGCGCGTAGGGCCGGGCTGTCCTGGATGACCTGCCAGAACGCGGGCGCTCCGGGCTGGAGCCCGAGCATGGGGTGGTCCTGCCGTAGGGCGGAGAGCAGGTCGTCGCGGACGGCTTCGATGGGGCAGGTGCCCGGGGTTCGGTCGCGTACCAGGGTGGCGAGGCGGTTCTCGACCTCGGCCTGGCGGTCGAAGAACAGGTCTTCTTTGGTGGGGAAGTAGTTGAACACGGTGTTGGTGGAGACGCCCGCGTGCCGTGCCACCTCGGCGACCGTGACCTGGTCGAAGCCGTGTTCCAGGAAGAGGGGCAGAGCCGCGTCGGCGATCGCCGCGCGGGTCTGCTGTTTCTTGATCTCTCGAAGGCCCATACCCGCATGGTAGTGTCACTGCAAATTTGGTGTGACACCATTAATTTTTGGGGGCGACGGCGTGGCCATGACCTTCGGCATCTATCCCGGCGGCATCCTGGGCGACGACCAGGGCATCATCCATCCGGTCCGACCGGACGAGCCGGACCGCATCAACGAGGCCCTCGACGAGCTCCAGGGCAACGCGGCCACGCTGGCGGTGCGCGCCTACCGCTCGTTCGCCGCCACCGTGACACCGCCGCAGCCCACACCCGCCGATCCGCACGCCTACCTCCAGCGCGGGCGCACCCTGGACCTCGTGCTGCAGTTCCGCGAGCCGTCCGGTGTGCTGGACGGCTGGCCGGAGTTCGTCCGCCAGGCCGTCCGGGCCGGCGGACGCAAGCTGACGTCCGTCCAGATCTGCGAGGAGCCCAACCTCAACCTCCCCTCCGTCGACGGCAGCACCCCCAACGTCCTGAACGCGCTCGTCCAAGGTGTCATCGCCGCCAAGCAGGAGGCCCGCTCCCTCGGCCACCGTGTGGCCGTCGGCTTCAACGCCGCGCCGACCTTCGACCCGTCCGACACCTTCTGGTCCAACCTCGGCGCCCTGGCCGACGCGCGCTTCCGGCAGAGCCTGGACTACGTCGGCCTGGACTTCTTCCCGGACGTGTTCCACCCCATTCCCGAGGACCGACTGGCAGGCGCGGTCACCGCGGTCCTCACGGCGTTCCGCCGCATCAGCCTGCCGCAGGCCGGCATCCCCGGCACCGTCCCGATCCGCATCTGCGAGAACGGCTGGCCCACCGGCCCCGGCCGCACCGAACAGCGACAGGCCGCCTCCCTTGACACCATCATCCGGACCGTCGCCGCCCACGCCCCCGACCTGAACATCGACGGCTACTCGCTCTTCGCCCTGCGGGACGCCGACAGCAACGCCGAAGGGCTCTTCCACCACTTCGGCCTGCTGCGCGACGACTACACCCCCAAGCCGGCCTTCGCGACCTACCGGCAACTCATCGAAGAACTGGACAACCCGCCGGTCACCTCAGCTCCGTGACGTGTGGCGGCTGCCAGGAGTCGCGGTGCTGTCAGTTCTGGGGTCCTGGTGAACAGTGACTGGGCCCGGCAATCAGTAGCGGCGGCGCTGACGCGGCGGCCCGACCCTGGTGCCGACCTCGCTCTGCAACCAAAACAACCCGGACCGGTCTCGCCACGAACCCTGTTCTCGGGTCAACCCCCGAAGGACTTCGAGCGTTGACCACTTACTGGTCGGCTCCGGTGGTGGACGTCCACCGGAACGGCTGTGCCGTGGCGTTGTGGCGGTCCTGGAAGTCCCGGAGCCGGTCCGTGACCTGGGTCGGATCGGTGAAGTCGCCGGGTCGGACAGGCGGCGGCAGCGGGTACGGTCGACGGGCCGGCTCCTGGTACGGGAGGCCCGCTGCCGGGCCGGTCAGTGGGCTTCGGAGAGCAGCGCGTCGAGTTCCGGAAAGGCGATGCCGTCCGCGAGGGAGTCGTAGCCGCCGGTGCCGAAGAGGTCCTGTGCGGCGCGGCGGGCGGCAGCGTAGGCGGCCTGCGCGACGCCCGAGCCGAGACTGACGCGAGCCACTCCGAGGGCGCCGAGCTCGGCGACGGTCGGGGCGCCGGGGCCGGCCATGACGTTCAGCGGTACGGGGATGTCCCTGGCCAGCGCTGCGACGGTGGCGGTGTCGGTGACGCCGGGGACGAAGATGCCGTCCGCGCCCGCGTCGACGTACGAGTGGGCCCGGGCCAGGGTTTCCTTCAGCCGGGTGTCCGGGTCGCCGAGCCCGAACAGGTAGGTGTCGATCCGGGCGTTGAGGAACAGGTCCGCGCCTGTCCGGTCGGCACTCCGCCGGGCCGCGGCCAGCCGTGCCGCGAGCTCTGCCGGAGGCCGGGTGCCGTCCTCGATGTTGACGCCGACGGCGCCCGCCGCGAGCACCCCGGACACGGTCTCGGCCACGTCGGCGGCATCCGTCCCGTACCCGCCCTCGATGTCGGCGGTGACCGGCACCGCGACGGCGGCGACGATCCGGGCGATCAGCTTCAGCGCCCGGTCGCGGGTGAGGACGTTGCCGTCCGGAGAACCCAGGGACCAGGCGACACCGGCACTGGTGGTCGCGATCGCGGGGGCGCCCGCGGCCTCGATGACGCGGGCGCTCGCGACGTCCCAGGCGTTGGCGAGCGCGAGGGGTTCGGCCGAGGTGTGCAGGGAGCGGAAGAGGCGGGCGTGGTCCGGCTGCGTGATGGTCATGGACGCAGTCAAACATCGACTACTGCCCGTCCACTGGCAGGAATCCGACATCGACGTCGAGCCCGGTCGACCGGCTCTCCATCACCGCGCTCAGCCGGACGCTGAGCGAGGCGGGCCTGCGGTTCGAGGTCCTGAACCCGTGCGACCCGATGTTCATCGCGGGCCTCGCGGCCTTCGACATGGCCCTCTCTCCGCCCTCCACGGGCCCTGCGGGGAGGACGGCCGGCCCAAGGGCTGCTGGACTACCCGCGGCTTCCCTGCTGCGGCAGTGGCGTGGCGGCTCCCGCGGTGGCCGCCGACAGGATCCTCTGCAAGCGCGTCATGGGATCGCTCGGCGTGCCGACCCCGGCCTGGCGGGAGTGGTCCTGACGCCGGCTCCCGAGAACTGTGGCAGATCGCCCAGGAGCTCTTGGGACAGCCGGTCACGGGGCACTGAGCCCGCCGCCCATTTTTCATACTTCCCAGGAAGCCGCACGACGCGACCTCCGAGGCTGGTAGAAGTGCTGGTGCCGATCACAACTCCCCGCCAGCAAAGCGGAATTGGGTATCCGAACTCTGGCGGGCCCTACGGAGGGACCACCATGGGTAAGCACGGAGGCGGGGACGGCGACGGCAAGGGCGGCGGGCAGCAGGACGACAGCAACAAGGGCGTGACGCACGGTGGCGGCGGTTCGGACGAGGGCGGCAACACCTCGGACGGCCAGAACCCGGCCGGCGGCCAGTGACCGGCGAGACGCACCAGGAGGCGGGCCCCCAGGGGCTCGCCTCCGCGCTGGTGGCCAAAGGCGCACTCCCCTCGGACTGGCTCCCCTCCTTCACCGCCGTACCGCGCGAGCTGTTCGTCCCGGACCGGATCTGGCCGGGCATCGCGGACGGCACGCGGCAGAACCCCGTGGTGTACCGCTCGAAGGACTCCGAGGCCTGGCGGAACGCGGTCTACTCCGACATCCCACTGACCACGCAGTGGGACGACGGCCGCCACGAGGGCGACGGCCTCGGCACGACCCCGACGTCCTCCAGCTCCATGCCGACCATGGTGGCCTCCATGCTCCGGGACCTGGACGCCCGTCCGGGGTCCAGGGTGCTGGAGATCGGTACCGGCACGGGCTGGAACGCGGGTCTCCTGACTCACCGCCTGGGCAACCCCAACGTGGTGACCGTCGAGTACGACCCGGACGTCGCGCTCGGTGCCCGGAAGAACCTGGAGAGCGCGGGACTGGCGCCCACCGTGATCGAGGGCGACGGCCGGGGCGGATGGGCCGAAGGCGGTCCGTACGATCGGATCATCGCCACGTGCTCCCTCCTGGAGATCCCTCCGGCATGGCTGGAGCAGTCGGCCCCGGGCGCGGTGATCGTCGCCCCGTTCGGCACCGAGTACGGCGGCGAGCAGATCGTCCGGCTGGTCGTGAACGGCGACGGGACCAGCGCGAGCGGTCGTTTCACGGGAGGGTCCGCGTTCATGCGGCTCCGCCAGCAACGGACGCGGCGGCCGCTGTTCGAGGAGTACCTGCGCGGGGTTCCGTGGCCGGCGGACGGCACGCGAAGTACGACCACCCTTTCCCCGAAGGAAACGGGCGAGTGGTACCGGCAATTCGTCATCGGGCTCGGCGTGCCCGATGCCTTCTGGCGTGCGGAGCGCTACGACGACGACGCGTACACCCTCTGGGTCTACAGCCGGGACAAGCAGTCGTGGGCCTCCGCCGACTACGAGCGGGACCGCACCGGGTACGAGGTGTACCAGTCCGGCCCCCGCAAGCTCTGGGACGAGGTGGAGGCCGCCTACCGCTGGTGGGACGGGCAGGGCCGCCCCGGGCACGAACGGTTCGGCCTGACAGTCACCCGACAGGGGCAGACGGCCTGGCTGGACTCCCCGGAGAACCCGGTCCCCCAGCAGTCCTGACGAGGTTGGGCGCCTGCCCCCGGCCGCCCCGGTCGGGGCCCCGACCGGGCTACCGGAGGCTCGGACAGGGACGTGCTCCCGCACAGATCACGTCACTTGCGCAGGTCGGGAACAAGGTGCAAGGGCGGTGCGTCATCCCAGGCCCACTTCACCCACGCCGCCGTCGGCCAGCTCACCGACGCCACCGCCCGCAACCTCGACGACTACACCGCCGGCCGCACCAACGAGAACACCCTCGTACTGAGCCGGCCCGGCACCGATGGATCTCCTCGACCAGTTGCGTGACCCGCTCGCGGTGGTCGACGACGCCGCTACCACCCTGCGCGAGATGCGCCTTGAGGACACCATCGCCGCCTACCCCGACGTGGCCCTGCCGGTCCACCGCACCTCCGACGTCTCCGGGCTGTCCGCGGCCTTTGTCGCCCGGTACGCCGAGCGGGCCGGACAGGAGCTGCGCGACCGCCGCGCGAGCAGCTGGGGTCCGTCTTCAACCCTCCCTGGCAGGCGGGGGTTTGAAGACGGACCCTAGGGTCGGGCGGCCGGGCAGTCGGTGTCCTGAACGGGGAGAACACCGTCCAGGAGGTAGCGGTCGACGGCGGTGTCCACGCAGGCGTCGCGCGGCGCGAACAGGCCCGCGTAGGTGGTGTGCCGGAAGGCGCCGCGCAGGGTCACCAGGCGGGAGCCGGTCAGCGCGCGGTGGGCTGAGAGCTGGCCGGGGTAGGTGGCGGCCGGGTCGCCGTCGGCGCCGACCAGCAGGACCGGCACGGCGTTGCGCACCCGGGTGGGCGGTTCGGCGGGCTCCGCGGGCCAGAAGGTGCACGGCGTGAGGTTGCGGGTGAGCGGGCCGAACAGCGGCTCGTCGGCGCGGTGGGCCTGGATGTCGCGGTAGTAGGCGAGCGGATCGCGCGAGGCGGCGCGATCGGCGCACATGATCGCGGTCTGCACGGCGGCGTAGCCGCCCGCGTCGGGGGCCGTCAGACCGCTCAGCACCGCTTCCAGCAGTGCGGTCGGCTCCGCCCGACGGCCCTCGGCCGCGTCGGCCAGGACACGCACCAGCGCGGAGAACTCCTCGTAGGCGGTGGCGTCGTCCCCGGCCGCCACCGTCCACAACACCTGCGGCAGGGCCTGGGCGTCGACCCGGTGGGCGCCGACCGCCAGCGGCGCGCGTCCGGCGGCCAGGCGTACCCGCTCGACCGCGGCCAGCACCTCGGCGGTGGTCGCGCCCAGGTGGTGGCGGTCGTCGTGGTGGGCCGCCCAGGCGGCCCACGCGGTGAGCGCGGCCGCCATCGCGGGGCCCTGGGTGGCGGTCAGGTCGGGGCCGAAGCGGTCCGGGTCCATGGCCGCGTCGAAGACCGCCCGCCCCACGCGCCCGGGGAACAGCTGGAGGTAGACCTCGCCGAGGTAACTGCCGTAGGAGGAGCCGAGGTAGGCGATCGTCTCCTCGCCGAGGACGGCGCGCACCAGGTCCATGTCCCGGGCGGTGTTGCGGGTGGAGATCTGCGGCAGCAGCTCGCGGTACGGCGCGCAGCGGGCCGCGAGGCCCTTGGCGACCTCGGCGGACCGGTCGAAGGTCAGCCGGTCGGGGCCGGCCGAGCCGGGGCCGGCCGTGGGCCAGCCGCAGTCGAGGGGGGTGCTGGCGCCGACGAAGCGCGGGTCCATGCCGACGATGTCGTAGCGGGCGGCCAGGCCGGGCGCGGCCCGGCGCAGGGAGAGGGCGAGGTCGCGGACGGGGACGCCGGGGCCGCCGGGGTTGTAGAACAGGGTGCCCAGGCGGCGGGCCTGGTCGGTGGCGGGCAGCCGGGCGAGGGCGACCCCGGTGGTCCGCCCGTCGGGGCGGCGGTAGTCGAGGGGGACGGCGAGCTCGGTGCAGCCGGCGCCGGCGGCGTCGAGCTCGGCGCCGGCGGTGTCCTCCGGGCTGGTCGCGCAGGGGTGCCAGCGCGGCTGTTGGCCACGCAGCGCGGCGAGCGGATCGGCGGTGTCCGCCGTCGCGGGCGGGGGCGCGGTGACACCGGCCGCCGGTACGGCGGACGCGGTGAGGATGGTCAGGGCCAGCGCCGCAAGAGCGGCGGCCGGCTTGGCGGCGCGGATCACGGTGTTTCTCCTCGGGTGCCTGGGCGGGCCGTCGGGGCGACCGTAGGCGCCGTGGCGGCCGGGCGCGTCCACCACCGGTACCGGGTTCCCCCGCCGAACTGCCCCTGCGCGTCTGATACTTCAGGACCACCCGGGCCGGGACCGGCACGCGGCGTAACGCCAGGCGGAGGCGGTTTCCAGGCGAACGGCCTAGCTAGGTGAGGGCCACCTACCGGGCCTGCGTTCCCGTGCCGGACTCACCACGGTCCGCCGGAATCGGCCGGCGCGGTCCGGCCGCGCATGGCACGGAAGATGGCCCTGGCGACGTCCGGGGAGTTTCAGTAGGGGTTCAGCCAAGGTGAGCCCAAAAGGGGCAGTGGGATGATCTTGAGGTGAAGCAGCTCGCCCCCTGATCTCAGAACGTCCTCCTTCCCGCTGCCGGGACCGCCAGAATCTTGGTCATGACGAATGACGACAGCCAAGAGCCGGCCGTGGTGAGCCGCACGGTCCCTGGGATCGACGGCCCGGTGACGTTCCATCACGGCCCGGTGGATCGGGAGAGCGCGACGCAGCCCTTCGAGGTCGTGCGGTTCACGGGCGCGGAGGAGAGCGACATCCTCCATGCAGCTGTGGCTTTAATCACGAGTCGTGACGTCAGTTGTTCACGAGTTTGGGAGTCACCCCGAACCACGGACGGGTGATGTTCACGAGTTTCGACGTCACCGGGGTACTTGCCAGGCCAGCATCGGGAGTGCTCCTGGTGAAAGGCCCTGGTCATGCCGCAGATGCCGAAGGTCGAGCTGTACGCCGCGATCCGGCGCGACTACCGGCACGGCATGAAGCTGCGGGAGATCGCGCGCAAGCACAACGTGTCGTGGCGGACGATCAGGAAGGCTGTCGACTCGCTCTGGCCGGAGCCGCGGAAGAAGCTCCCGCCGCGACCGACCGCAATGGACCCGTACAAGGCGGTGATCGACGGGATCCTGCAGGCCGACCTGGACGCGCCGCGCAAGCAGCGGCACACGGTCACCCGGATCTTCCACCGCCTGGTCGAGGAACACGGTGCCGAGGTCTCCTACCAGCAGGTCCGCCGCTACGTCGCCGACCGAAAGCCGCAGATCCTGGTGGAGTCGGGCAAGGCCCCGATCGAGGCGTTCGTCCCGCAGACCGTCGTCGCGTCCAAGGCTGACTTCGGCATCGACCTGGTCACCCCGTTGCAGGCCGGGTCCTCCCGCCAGGGACGCGAGAACCTCGGCTACCAGCGCGACCCGTTCGCCATCGACTGGGACCAGCGGCAGGCCGTCTGCCCCCAGGGCCGGACCAGCCGCTTCTGGAGCCCGTCCACTCAGCAGGGCCGCGAGGTAATCGTGGTCCGCTTCGACGAAGCCGACTGCCACCCCTGCCCGGGCCGAACCGCCTGCACCACAGCCAAACGCTGGGGCCGTCGACTCACCCTGCGCCCACGCGCGTTGCACGAACTCGCCCAGGCCAACCATGACGCCCAGAACGACCAGGCGTGGCAGGCGAAATACGCTCTCCGGGCCGGCGTCGAGGGAACCGTCAGACAGGCCCTCGCCGTCACTGGCAGCCGACGGACCCGATACCGCGGCCTCGCCAAGACACACCTCGAACACGTCTACTCCGCCGTCGCCCTCAACCTGATCCGCCTCGACGCCTGGTGGAACGACAAGCCCCTCGACCACACCCGCACCAGCCACCTCAGCTGAGCTTCCCCCGCTGCGCGGGAGGTGGTGATTACCTGGTCAGGGCGGGTGTGGGTGGTTCGACGGCCACTGGTTCGGCCGTCGCCTGGTCGGCGTAGTGCTTGGCTTCGTACTCGTCGGGGCTGAGCCAGCCCAGGTGCTTCTGGATGCGGCGGGTGTTGTACCAGCCGTCGATGTAGGCGAACAGCGCGAGGTCGGCGTCGGTGCGGGTGGTGAAGGTCGTGCGGCGCACGCACTCGGTCTTCAGGACGCTCCAGAAGTTCTCCGCCAGGGCGTTGTCGAACGAGTCGCCCACGCTTCCCATGCTCGGCTCGATTCCCGCCTTCAGCAGGCGAGTTGTGAGCTTGATGGATGTGTACTGACACCCGTGGTCGCTGTGATGGATCAGCTTGCCCGGTTCGATGGGTCGGCCGTGCAGGGCGTACTCCAGGGCCGTGAGGACGAGGTCGGCGTCCGCGCGCTCCGAGGTGTGCCAGCCCACGATCCGGCGGGAGAAGGCGTCGCGGATCGTGGCCAGCCACCACGGGCCCTCGCCGGTCGGGATCAGCGAGATGTCGGCTACCCACAGCCGGTTCGGGGTGTCGGCGGTGAAGTCGCGCTGGAC
>NZ_JBHUAF010000090.1:0-25641 GCF_042789895.1 Kitasatospora sp. NPDC056783 | reverse complement strand
CGAGTGGCTCCACACCTACAATCACCACCGCGGACACACCGCACTCGCAGGCAAGCCACCCGCCAGCCGCGTCCCCAACCTCACGGGTCAGTACAACTAGCCTCCGGACGGTCGGGCCTACGCGGGAAGCCGGCCAGGGGTGGAGTTGGTCTGCGATCGACGTGTGATGGTCGATCTGCCGTCTCAACTGCCGGACGAACTGGTGACGGCAAGCGCGGTCGGCGGACGGTGCTGCACGCCATGCACAGCGCGGTCGACTGGCTGGCCTTCGGTGTGTGGGAGGACGGGCGTCTCATCCGCTCGCTGAGTCTGTTCTCGGACAGCGGGATCGTCGAGAACATCGGCGAGCCGCTGCCCTTCGAAGCACCCTACCGGGCCGGGGAGCGCCGTGCGGAGGTCGTCCCGTGGCCGGACGAGGATGACGAGCCGTACGCGCTGCCGTTTCACCTGTTGGAGATGGGCGAGGACGCACTGCGTGCGCTCTGCGGGTTCATCGTGGAAGGCCGCCCGGACCCCGGTGACGTGGATGCGGACGCCATCGGGCTCCACGGTTTCCTGGTGCGGGATCCGGCTGCTCCCGATCCCGCAGCGAAGGAGGCCGCGCTCAGGGCCGCAGCGGCGGCCATGGGGCCGCCGCGTACCTACGTGCTGGGCCCCGATGGCGCATTGATCAGGCGGGACGCTCCGTAGCCCATGGCACCACCGTGACCGAAGCACCGGCTGCGCGGAAGGAGTGACCGAGCCTGCACCTGTTTTCATACCTCGGCTGACCCTCGTCCCACCCTCGCAGCGCCACCGAAGGAACACGATGGCTGGCACCGGCATTGATGACCTGTCCAAGTACGAGTCCGGGACCGACCCATTTGCCGCGTCCGAGTTGGAGGCGATTTCCCGCTTCCGCGAAAATCTGTCCGACATCCCCGACATCCCCGACATCGCCTTCGAGCACGCCGACACCATGTGGTTCCTGGACCTGGACACGGACGTCTCCTCCCCGCTGTACCTGAACAGGGACGGGGATGAGTGAGCCACACGGGCGATGAGGAAGTCATCGACGCCGAGCTTCTGTTGGCCCACCGGCTTGACCGTCATCGACCAACCATAGAGCCGCCCGCTCTGGACGAGCGCCGGCTGCCGGCCGGTCCGTGGCCGTGGACGGATGACACCGAGACGGCGTGCTCGGTGTTCGACGGGCTGCGACTGCGGGGCAGGGTGAGCCGGCGGGGTAGGTGGACACGCGCCAGGCGTCGGCGGGCCCTTGAGCCCGGCCCGCCCGCCCGTGCCTGCCGTACGGGATGATGATCGCTATGACGGGTGGGCGGAGGACTGAACTGATCGAGCTGCTGCAGCGGGCTGGGCTGGAGCCGGTCGGGCACGGCCGGGTCTACGACGCAAGGCCGGTGGCGGTTGCCTGGAGGCCGGTGGCCGCGGGTGACGCCGAGCCGACGCTTGCCGTCCCCACCGATCACCCCGATCCGGTAGCCGAGTTGAACCGACAGTGGCATCGGCTGGCGGTCGAGCGCGGCGTGCTCGGTGTGGACGGGGAGTTCCTCGTCGGCGTCACCTCCCCTGACTTCGGGTGCCAGGAGTGGACCAGGGTGCGGCTGACCGAGCAGTGGGATCTGGCCGGGCACCTCGGCTCGAAGCCGGGCGCGCCGGAGTTCGTCGCGATGTCCCTGGACGGGGAGAGCGTGCTCGGCGCCACGACCGAGGAGTACGCGGTCTGGCTGATCGCCGTTGACCGGTTCACCGCCTGGCTGGAGACCTCGGCCCAGGCCCGAGCCGTCGAGGACCCGCAGGAGCGTCCGATGCTCTGGGACCGAGTGCTCCGGTGCAGGCCTGCCTCGGCGAGACTGCGCGCGCGGTGGCGCGACGGCCTCGCCAGAAGCTCTGTCATACCCACCGCGGTGCTGATCCGGCTCCTGGACGTCGACGAGTCAGAGCGGTTCCCGGCCTCCTGGCTGATCCACCGCGACCTCGACGACCAGGTGGTCGAGGCCTGGCTCAGCCACCCCGAGTGGCGGGTACGCAAGGCGCTGGCGGAGCGCTGGAAGCTCACCGCCGAACAGCGGGCCCGGCTCTTCGAGGATCCCGACCCCAACCACCGGTGGATCTTCATGACCTGCGCGGTCGACTACCGGATGGCGCTGACCGAGGCCACGTACGACCAGCTTGCGAGCGACCCCAGCGCCCGGGTGCGGGCCGAGCTGGCACTCCATCCCGACCTGCCGGCACAGCAGTTGGCCGGGCTTGCCGCCGACCCGGACCCGAAGGTGCGCTACGTGGCCGCGCCGCGCGCCTGGGTCGCTCTGGACGAGCCCGCCCGCACCGCGCTGCTGGCGGACCCGGACGCCGACGTACGGGCCGAGGCCGTGCTGCGGCAGCACGAGACCACTCCCCTGAGTGCGGCGGACTTCGCCGCGCTCCCCGCCGACCGGTACCGCGAGCGGGCCGCCGAGGCGTGCCTGCTGAGCCGCGAGCTGGCCGAGTCCCTGGTGCGCGGCGCCGACAGCCGGATGCGCAGCATCGTGGCCGGTAACCCGCTGCTCGCCCCCGAGCTTGTCGCGGTGCTCGCCGCGGACCTCGAGCACGAGGTCCGTTGGCCGGTCTCACTGCGGCTCGACCTCACCGAGGAGGAACGCGCCCGCATCCCGGTAGAGATCGCCCCGCAGATGCGGCACGCCCCGCTCAAGTGGGTCCTGGAGCTGCAGCACGACACGGACGCCATGCGCCGCTGCGCTGCCTCCGCCCATGTGCTGGTACGCCGCAGCGTGGCGTGCGCGACGAACCTCCCGACGGAGGTGGTCGACCAGCTCGCCCATGACGAGGACTACGCCGTACGGCTGCTTCTCGCCGAACACTGCGCCCAGGCCCCCGCCGAGGTGCTGCTGGAGATGTGGCAGACCTGGCAGGGCTATTCGGCGGCACGGCTGGTTGAGCACCCCAACTTCCCGCGGGAGCACACCCTTTCGCACGCCGGGAACCCGAACCCCGCGATGCGCCAACTCGCCCTGGACGACCCGGAGTCCACCGCCGAGCTGGCCGAGCGGTTCAGCCGCGACCCGGCTGACGCCGTCCGCCGCCGCGCCCTGCGCGACCCCCGGCTGTCCGCCGCCTCCGTGATCCGTCTACTGGACGACCCGCACGGCGGCATCCGTTCCGACGCGGCGGCCGACCCGCGCCTGCCCGTACGCGTTCTGATCGCCCTGCTGCACGACCCTGGCACGGCCGCCGATGCCGCCCGGAACCCGGCGATACCCGAAGCCGTGCTGCACCACCTGCTGCGCAGGCCGGAGGAGGAGCATCACAAGGCGTGAACTCGCTGGTCCGGTACGGGCGGGGCGAAGGACAGCCCGTTCTCGTCCAGGGCGTTGTCCACCGAGAGCCGGTCTGACCCGAATGCGAAGCTGACGGCCACCATCCGGACGCCGTAGGCCCTGACCTGCACGATTCGGACTGGTGAACATCGGTCAGACGCCCGTTCGACCGGGGGTCAAGGGGTCGCAGGTTCAAATCCTGTCGTCCCGACCAGCGTTTTCGCAGGTCGTAGGCCGTTCTTGTCGAAATGATAGGAACGGCCTTTTTCTTGGGTGATCGCATGCTTCGTTGAGCGCATGGCTCTCAGTCGCTTCGTGAGTGCGAGGGCGTGGTGGTTGTCGCGCGCGGACGAGACCCGATTGCTTGCCAGTGGGCTTTTGTCGGACCATCGCGCCTGATCCGTGGCCCTTCGGCCGAGGCCTGTCAATCTGGCGGAACCGAAGCCGACTTGAGTGATCCGCCCGGGTCATGGCACTCCCGCGTCAGCGTGATCGGGATGGTATGCCGACGGGGAAGATGGTCTGATGGTGAATCAGGAGCCTTGGGGGGGCGGTCGGAGCGACTCCATGGTCGCGATGTCGAACGAGGCGCATCGTCACGCCCCCGTCTCGCGCTCCTGGCCGGCCCATCCGGGCTGGGGCCCCCTCCTGGTGTGAAGTGCCTGACCCGGTACGGCCTTTCGCGCACTCGTTCGATGACAGGAATGAAATCGACCAGTTCTTCGATTCTCTCGGCGCGCTGGTGCGGGTGGTGGCATGGTGATGGTCGTGCCGCAGACGAGTGCAGACGTCCCTGAAGGGGCGCCGGCGTGGCGGTGGCGCCGCTGGAGGCGCGGAGGCCGCGCCGTCCGGACCGCTACCCGAGGAGGCGGAGCATGACCAGTTCCCAGATCCAGCTGGCGTTCGTCGACCTGGCGCTGATCTTCCTCCTGGCTCAAGGGCTGGGCCGCCTCGCGGCGCTGTTGAGACAGCCGCCGGTGATCGGCGAGATCGTCGCCGGCGTGCTGCTCGGCCCCACGCTGTTCCACGGGCAGCTCGCCGCGACGCTCTTCCCGGCCGACGTGCGGCCACTGCTGACCGGGGTGGCCGACCTCGGAGTCGCCCTGTTCATGTTCCTGGTCGGCCTGGAGCTGGAGACCGCCGTGCTGCGCGGCCGGGGCCGGACGGTCCTCGGCGCCGCGGTCGGTTCCACCGCGATCCCGTTCGTGCTCGGGGTCCTGCTGGCCGTCGGCGCGCTCCGTTCCCACCAGGGGCAGCACGGTGCCGCCTTCGTGGTCTTCATCGGCCTCTCGGTGTCGGTCACCGCCTTTCCGGTGATGGCGCGCATCCTGGCCGACCGGGGCCTGCACGGGACCGCGCTCAGCGGCATAGCGCTGTCGGCGGCGGCCGTGGTCGACGTCCTCGCCTGGGTCGCGCTGGCGGGGGTCCAGGTCGCCGTGAGCGGTGGCACGCACCGCTGGCAGATGCTGCTCCTGGTGCCCTATCTGCTGGTGATGCTGCTGGTGGTCCGGCCGCTGTGGGGGCGGCTGGCGCCCGGGCGGTTGCCGTTCACCGTCGTGGTCGCCGGGGCACTGCTCTCGGCGGCGGCCACCGAGGCGATGGGCATGCACTTCATCTTCGGCGCCTTCCTGTTCGGCGCGGTGATTCCGCGCGGCGGCCCGCCCGAGCGGCGCGCCGAACTCCATGAGCGGACCAGCCGGATCACCGCCCTGCTGATGCCGGTGTACTTCGTGGTCGCCGGCTTCCAGGTCGACCTGGGCGCGCTGGGCCTCACCGAACTCGGCACCTTCGGCCTGATCCTGCTCACGGCCGCGCTGGGCAAGATCGGCGGCACGTACCTCGGTGTCCGCAGTCAGGGCGTGCCGTCGCGGCCCGCCACCGCTCTCGCGGTGCTGATGAACACCCGGGGTCTGACGGAGCTGGTGATCCTGGGCGTCGGCCTCCAACTCGGCCTGCTGGACGGTGAGCTGTACTCGCAGATGGTGCTGATGGCGCTGGTCACCACGGCCGCGACGGGCCCGCTGATCGCCCGCATCCGCCTTCGCCCGGTCGAGGTCCAGGAGCTCGCGGCCCGCGAGGAGGAGGCGGTGAGGGCGCGGTGAGGGCGCGGTGGGCCGGAGTGTGACTGCCGCGACCGCGGCGGCCCCGGTGCGGCGGCTTCTCGTGACCACCGGCCGTCCGGCGATGACGCGGCTGTGCGCATGCGATCCGTGATCAACGCCTGATCCCCGCCCACCTTCATGAACACGTCATGAAGGTGGGCGGGGATCATCCCGCGCCGCGATCGATCCACGCTTCGAGTACCCCGGCCCAGGCCGCCCCCGCCCCACGGCGAGAGCGGACGGCGCGGCCGGAACGGGGTCTCAGGCCTCGCTGCCCGCGAGCAGGGTGAACAGGGGCGCCAGGCCGGAGTCGCGGACCGAACGCGCCAGCGGGGCGAGTTCCGCGCAGATCCCGTTCACGCCCTCCTCGCCCAGCACGGACAGGCCTCCCGACCAGGACAGCTCGTCCGTCCGCTGCTCCACCGTGTCGCGCAGTTCCCGGCCCGCGGTGGTGAGGGCGCCGGAATCGGCGTCCAGCAGGCCGCGGGCGACCAGCGTTTCGGCCGCCTCGGACCACTCCTGCGGTGTCCAGCCCCGCAGCTCGCGCATCAGCTCGTGCTGACCGAGGTCGGCGACGAGCAGGTGATGGGACTGGAGCCCGGTGACGCCGGCGGTGACCCAGGCGGCCAGGTGCCCGTCGCCGCGATGTTCCCGCACCGTGCTGGCGAGCTGCCACAGGGCCGCGACCGGGTCGTCCGGGAGCGGGAGAGCGGCGTTGGCGGCGCCGAGCGGGCGTCCGGTCGTGTCGAGAGCCGACGGCAGTCCGGCCAGCCGTGCGACCAGCGGCCCGGCGATCTCCTCGGTGACGCCGGCCTCCCGGAGCAGCTCGCCCGCGAGGGCGTTCCGGCGCTCGACGCACAGCGCCGGAGGCACCAGCGCCCACGCGGCGGGGACGGCCTTGCCCACCATCTCCGGCGCGAAGCCACCGAAGGCGGCGGCCACCGTCGCGGCGTCCACCGCGCCGAGCGGAGCCGCGCGGAAGGCGATCAGGGTCATCCAGAATCCCCGGAGGCCGAGTTCCTTCCCGACGGTCCGGGTGTGCTCCACCGACAGCGCCGGCTGGTAGAGCGCTTCCAGGCTGTGCCAGAGCCGCCGTGCCGGGTGCGCGCTCACGCGTCCACCGTCTCCGGGACGCGGACGATCAGGGCGGAACCCTGGCCGCCGCCACCGCACAGCGCCGCGGCGCCGACGCCGCCGCCGCGGCGCTTGAGTTCGAGCGCGAGCGTGAGCACGAGGCGGGCACCGGACATGCCGAGCGGGTGCCCGAGGGCGAGCGCGCCGCCGTTGACGTTGACCTTCGCCTCGATGTCCTCGTCACGGAGCCCGAGTTCGCGCGCGGAGTGCAGGCCGACCGCCGCGAACGCCTCGTTGATCTCGATGAGGTCCAGGTCGTCGACCGACAGGTTCTCCTTGCCCAGCGCGTGCCTGATCGCGTTGGACGGCTGCGACAGCAGGGAGTTGTCCGGACCGGCCACGTTGCCGTGGGCGCCGATCTCGGCCAGCCACTCGAGGCCGAGTTCCTCGGCCTTGGCCTTGCTCATCACGACGACGGCGCACGCGCCGTCGGAGATCTGCGAGGCCGAACCGGCGGTGATGGTGCCGTCCGCGCCGAACGCGGGGCGGAGCCTCGCCAGTGCCTCGGCCGTGGTGTCCGGCCGCACGCCCTCGTCGGTGTCGACCAGGACCGTATCGCCCTTGCGCCGCGGGACCTCGACCGGCACGATCTCCTCGGCGAAACGGCCGCTGCTGGTCGCGGCGGCGGCGCGCTGGTGCGAGCGCGCGGAGAACGCGTCCTGGTCCTCGCGGGAGATGCCGGCCTTCGCGCTGTGCACGTCGGTCAGCGCGCCCATGAGGACCTGGTCGAAGGGATCGGTGAGACCGTCGTGCGCCGTGACGTCCAGCATCTCGACCGGCCCGAACTTGGTGCCGGAGCGGGAGCCGGGCAGCACGTGCGGGGCGTTGGTCATCGACTCCATGCCGCCCGCGACCACGATGTCGTACTCGCCCAGGCGGATCAGCTGGTCGGCCAGGGCGATCGCGTCCAGACCCGACAGGCACACCTTGTTGACGGTCAGGGACGGCACGCTCATCGGGATGCCGGCCCGGACCGCGGCCTGGCGCGACGGGATCTGCCCCTGACCGGCCTGCAGCGCCTGACCCATGATCACGTACTGCACCGCCTCCGGCGCGAGGCCCGCGCGTTCGAGCGCCGCCTTGATCGCCAGGCCGCCGAGGTCGACCCCGGATAAGTCCTTCAGCGAGCCCAGCAGCCGGCCCATCGGCGTGCGCACTCCACCGACGATGACAGAGCCTGACATGTTTCTCCCATGCAACGACGACTGATGTCCTCTGAATTATTGGACCTGACGGTCAGCTGGTCGACCCCCCGGGGGTGTTGTTCGCGTGAGGCAGGCCCAGCGCGATCAGGGCTCCGAGCACCCCCGTGGCGGCCATCACCAGCGCGGTGACGAAGCCGGCGTGCGGGGCGTCGGACGGAGCGCGCATGAGGTTCAGGAGCACCGAACCGAAGACCGCGACGCCGATGACCTGGCCGAGCTGCATCACCGTGGTCAGCACGCCGCTGGCGTCGGCCGCGTTGGCCGGTGGCACCTTCCAGAGCGCGATGGTGAACAGCGGGCTGAACGCCGACCCCATGCCGAGGCCGAAGAGCAGGATGCAGATCTCCATCCAGACGGAGATGTGACCGGTGTCCATGGCGAAGGCGAGACCGGTCAGCGCCAGCATGGTGAGCAACAGACCTGCCGAGGGCAGCAGGCGGTGCCATCTGGCGGGCAGCTTGCGCCAGTTCATGCTGGCGAAGCCGAAGGCGCACGCGCTGGGCAGGAACACCAGCCCCGCGGCCAGCGCGCCGTGGCTCAGGCCGGTCTGCACGAAGAACGCGATCAGGAAGAGGATGGCGCCGTAGTTCGCGGTCGCGGCGAGCAGCGCCAGGGCGCCCGCCACCAGGCCGGGCGCGCGCAGCAGCTCGCCGTGGACCAGCGGTGAACCGCCGGTCCGGCTCGACCGGTTCTCGACCCAGGCGAAGGCCAGCGTGAAGATCACGCACAGCGCCAGGCTCACCCACGTCCACGCGGGCCAGTCCAGCTCGTGCCCGAGGACCAGCGGCAGCACCAGCGCGATCACGGCGAGGGACAGCGTGGCCACACCCGGCAGGTCGAGCTTGCGGGCCGGATTGCCGGAGTCCTTCGGCAGCGTGCGGGCTCCGGCGATCAGCAGCACCAGACCGACGGGCACGTTGACCAGGAACACCGGCCGCCAGCCGCTGCCGAGGATGTCGGCGCTGACCAGGACACCGCCGGCGATCTGGCCGACGATCGCGCCGCCGGCGATCACCGTGGCGTAGGCGCTGAGCGCCTTGGCCCGAGCGGCGCCCGCGAAGTTCAGCTGGATGAGGCTGAGCACCTGCGGCACCATCAACGCGGCCCCGGCTCCCTGGACGAGCCGGAAGACGATCAGTGCCACGGCCGTCCACGCCACGCCGCAGGCGAGCGACGCCGCCGTGAAGACGGCGGCCCCGGCGAGGAACATCTTCCTGCGGCCGACGAGGTCGCCGAGCCGGGCTCCGGTGATCAGCAGGACGGCGTAGGTGATGATGTAGCCGGCGACGACGAGTTGCAGCTCGGCGCCGTTGGCGTGCAGGTCGGTGCCGATGCTCGGCGCCGCCACGTTGGCGATGGCGACGTCGAGGATCGCGATGAAGACCCCGGTCAGCAGAACGGCGAGGAGTCCGCGCGACGACGTCTCGGCCGGCGCGGCCACTGTTGTGTTGTTGGACATCGCGGAGTCCCCCTACCGCGCGAGTGCCTGGAGGCGCTGCTTCGCGCGTTCGGGCAGGACGTACTCCCCGTCTCGTTCGATCTGGTCGTACAGCCGCTCCACGCGCTCGTAGTGAGCGTCGAGGTTCTGGTCCAGCAGGTGGTGCTCGGACTTGTTGTACACACCGAACTGAAGGTCGGTCATCAGCCCGAACGGGTTGATGTGGTCGGTGTGCCGGGTGCCGAACACGAGGTACAGGAACTCGTCGATGTCCTCGTAACCCAGTGTGGTCAGCAGGAAGTCGATGGAGTCCCGCTTGCGGGCGATCTGGTAGTCGCGCTCGTCCGGGTCGACGATGAAGTCGAGGCCGCTGGACATGCCCGCCGGGTAGTGCACCTTGTTGAAGCAGCGGAAGTCGATCGTCAGGCGGTCCTGCGGCGAACCGGGCAGCGTGCCGTCACCGTGGGCCCGGTAGTTGTCGAAGACCAGGGCGTCACCGACCCGCGAGTCGCAGTAGTAGCCGGGGGACGGCGTGTCGGCGTACCGCTTCTCCCAGTACTTGGCCATCAGGAAGTCGCGCACGGTCGGCAGGTCGATCTCGGAGAGCTTGCCCTCCAGGAACAGGTAGAGGGCCTTGTCGACGGCGGCCTTCTCCTCCTTGTCCACGCCGTATTCCATGATCTTCTCGTACGCGAACTGCAGGTTCGGCGCCTCGACCTCGGCCTCTTCGAAGATCACGAAGGGCTGCCGGTCGAGCGGGGTCGGCGTCACCGCGGTGTGGAAGCTGCGGTACTCGGTCGGGAAGCCGAGCCGCTTCTTCACCAGCGACGGGATCTGCAGCGCGATGCCGCTGGCCGAGTGGGTGCCGTAGGAGCGCTTGTTCGCGGTGACCACGAAGGCGTTGACCACCGCGGTCTCGACCTCGGGGAAGTGCTTGTGGACGATCCCCTGGTTCAGGTCGTAGAAGCGTTTGGCCGACGGTATGAAGAGCACGCAGTTCTCGAACATCGTCGACAGCGGGAAGTAGCTGCCGACCGACGCCTCGGCGAAGCTCTCCTGGATGACGGCCTGGCACCGCAGCTGCCGGGCCAGGTTGTCGGCGAGGCCGTCGTCGAGGTTCATCTGCTCGACGACGGTGGGGGTCGTGTCCGGACGGAAGCAGCTGGGGTTGAGGACGCGCTTCGGTGGCAGCCGCGACTCCACCTCCCCGGCGTCCACCGGGTACTTGTCCAGAACCGGCATCAACTTCTCGGCGTGCGCGCCGGCGGACGTGTGCAGGAACGTCCCGCTGGGCTGGTAGGTGCCCGTCATGACGGGTTCCCGCTCGGATTCTGCACTCATGCGTTCCACTCTCCTGTCGATCCGGTGTCGCTCCGGGGCCGGTGGAGCCGCCCGCGCCGGGGCGGCTCCACCCGTGCCTGGTGTCGTCAGGCCCCGACGGGGCCGTTCTTCTTGGCGCCCGCCTCGTCGGAGGCGATGATGCGCTGGACGTACCTCTCGACGAACCGTTCGTCGAGGGGCGCCGCGGGATGGTCGTCGCCGCCCAGCACGTGCTCGCCGGCGAGACCGGCCCCGAACGTGAGCGTCAGGATGTCCGGCGTCAGTCCGTCCACGAGTGTGGCGATCCGGGCCAGCGCGCTCGTGGTGTCCGCGGCCGCGAAGGCCAGGGCCCGCTGCTTCCACTCGTCGAACGGCACCAGCTCGCCGGTGCCCGTCACCGCGCCGACCATCTCGAAGAAGCGGTTGAAGCTCGGCGCCCCGGCGTTGACGAAGTCGTAGTCCCGGCCGATGCGGTCCCGCTCGTCGAGCATGATCGCGGTGACGGTCCGGGACAGGTGGTCGACCGGCAGGACGGCCGCGAGACCGGCGCCCGTGCTCGGGAAGCACCCCAGGGCCATGCTGCCGGCGACCAGGTTGTGCAGGAAGTCGCCGCGGTCGAGCCGGAAGTGGCCCGTCGCGGCGGACGGCCCCACGAACGGCAGCCGGTACACCGAGGCCTTGGCACCGCGCCAGCGTGCCGCGGTCACCATCTGCTCCGCCATCCACTTGGAGGTGACGTAGCCGTACTCCATCTCGTCCGGCGAGACCTCGTACCCGAGGTGGCGCGGCAGGGTCCCGAAGGTCGACATGACGTGCACCGACTTGCCGCGGCCCGTCGACGCCAGCCGCAGGGCCTCGTGCACACCGACCACGTTCGGGCCGATGTACTCGCCCAGGGGCCGCATCCAGTCCACGAGGGCGCCGGAGTGGCACACCGCGTCGACCTCGTCGGCGAGCCGGTCGAACTCCTCGACCGTCAGCCCGAACAGCGGCTGGGACAGGTCGCCGACCACCGGACGCAGCAGCGACGCGAAGTCGTCCTGCCACATGCCGTAGCTCGACAGCACACCGGTCAGCCGCCGCTTGGCGCTCTCCTGGTCATCGGCCCGCACCAGGCAGTGCGTGGCGACACCGGCGGCCAGCAGCTCGCGCAGGAGGAAGGCGCCGACGAAGCCCGTGGCGCCGGTGAGGAACACGGACTCCGGACGCCCCAGATCGCCCCGGCAGTTGTCGAACCGCAGCGTCGGGTCCAGGTAGCCCTTGCGCACCGGCGCCATGTCGGGACCGGCCGCGTCGTCCGTGTCCGCCGCGCCGGCCGGCCCGGCGGTGTCCTCGGCGGTGGAGACGACCGCCTCCGACGGCCCGTCCAGGCCGCGCTCCAGCAGTTTCTCCAGCAGGAACTGAGCCAGCGACTTCAGGTTCGGACGATCGAACGCGATCTTCGCCGGCAGCGCGAGGCCGGTCATGTCCGAGAGCTGGTTGCGCATCAGGACGGCGGTCAGCGAGTCGATGCCGAGGTCCTGCAGTGGCAGGCCCGGGTCCACGTCGTTCATCGAGGCGAAGCCCAGCGTCCTGGCCACGCCCTCGCGGACCATGTCCAGCACGGCCGACTCCTGCTCCGCCGGAGCGGTCTGGCCGAGCACCTTGCGCAGAGCCGCACCGCCGTCGCCCTTGGCGCGTGAGCCGCTGCCACCGCGAGTGCTCAACAGCGAGCGCAGCAGCGGGGGCACACCGCCCTGGTCCTGGTAGTAGCTCTGGAGCCCGGTGAGGTCCAGCGCGGCCGCCACGGTCAGCGGGCGGCCACTGCGCACCGTCTCCTCCAGCAGCTCCAGGCCGTCCTGCGGAGAGAGCGCGTCCATGCCGGTGCGGCTGATCCGGGCCCGGTCCCGTTCGCTGAGCGTCGCGGCCATGCCCTCGCCGTCCCACGGCCCCCAGGCCACCGAGGTGGCCGGCAGGCCCTGGGCCCGGCGCAGGTACGCGAGCGAGTCCAGGAAGGCGTTGGCCGCCGCGTAGTTGCCCTGGCCCGGCGCCCCCAGGACGTCGGAGATCGAGGAGAAGAGCAGGAAGAAGTCCAGGTCGACGTCCTGCGTCAGCCGGTGCAGGTGCCAGGCCCCGTCCACCTTCGGTGAGAAGACGGTGTCCAGCCGTTCGGGCGTCAGCGCCGACAGGGCGCCGTCGTCGAGCACACCGGCCGCGTGGACCACACCGCGCAGCGGGCGGTCGGCGTCGAACAGGGCCAGCACCGAGGCCATGCCGTCCGCGTCGGCGGAGTCGGCGGCCACCACCGTGGCGGTGGCGCCGAGCTCCTTCAGGCGGGCCACCAGCGCGTCCGCGCCAGGGGTGTCCGGGCCGCGCCGCGAGGTGAGCACGAGGTCGCGCACCCCGTGGGTGTCCGCCAGCCAGGTGGCGACCTGCCCGCCCAGGCCCCCGACGCCACCGGTGATCAGCACCGATCCGCCCGGCCGGATGAACTCCTTCTGCTCGGTGGGCGTCAGCACCACCTTGCCCACGTGCCGTGCCTGGGCCATGAAGCGCAGCGCGTCGGACGTGGCCGTCATCGGGAAGGCGCGCAGCGGCAGCGGCGTGAGCTTGCCCGCCGCGAACAGCTCGGCCAGCGACACGAGCATCGCGTGCATCCGGTCCGGACTGGCCTCGAGCAGGTGGTAGACCCGGTACTTCACGCCGGGGTGGTTCTCGTCCACCCACGACTGTTCCCGCAGGTCGATCTTGCCGAGTTCCAGGAAGCGTCCGCCCTCGCCCAGCATGCCGAGGCTCGCGTCGATGAACGCGTCGGCGAGCGAGTTCAGGACGACGTCGAAGCCGCGTCCGGGCGCGGTGCGGCCGAACGACTCGACGAAGCCCAGGTCGCGGGAGGACGCGAGGTGGTCGTCGTCCAGCCCCATCCCGCGCAGTGTCGCCCACTTCGGCTCGCTGGCGGTGCCGTACACCTCGGCGCCGTGCAGCCGTGCCAGCTGGACGGCCGCCATGCCGACGCCGCCCGCCGCGGAGTGGACCAGCACCCGCTCGCCGGGCTTCAGCGAGGCCAGGTCGTGCAGGCCGAACCACGCCGACAGGAACGCCATCGGGATGGTCGCGGCCTCCTCGAACGTGAGGTTCTCCGGGACACGGACGACCCAGCGCGCGTCGGTGACGACCTCCGCGGCGAACGACCCCTGGCCGAGGCCCAGCACCCGGTCGCCCACCCGGACGTCCTTGACGCCGGCCCCGACCTCGGTGACCACTCCGGAGAACTCCATGCCGAACACCGGGAGTTCGACCATTCCGAGCGCGTTGAGCACGTCCAGGAAGTTCACCCCGGCGGCCTTCACATCGGCCCTGATCATGCCCGCCGCCAGCGGCTTCGGGGTCACCCGGCGCACCGAGAGCGGCTGGTCCAGACGGCCCTTGGCGGCGATCTCCAGCTGCCAGCGGCCCTCCGGCGGCAGGGTCAGCTCGCCCGAGGCGCCGACCCGTTCGAGGTGGGGGACGAGGACCTCGCCGTGCCGCAGCACGCACTCCGGTTCGTCGGAGAGCATCAGCGCCGGGGCGAGAGCGGCCAGATCGGCGTCCTCGTCGCCGAGGTCGAGCAGGCGCAGCGCGAGGTCGGGGTGCTCGCTGCGGGCGGTGCGCATCAGGCCCCACAGCGGTCCCGCGCCGAGCCCGGAGGCCATGTCGTCGGCGTTGACGCCCACCGCGCGGCGGGTCAGCCACACCAGCGGCGGCGCGAACCCGGTCTCGGCCGCGGTGTGGAGCTGGCCGAGCGCCGCGGCGGACAGCGTGTGCGCCCCGGCCAGGGTGTCCTTGCCGGCGTCCCACAGGCAGATGACGCCGTCGAGCTCCTCGGCCTCCTCCAGGTCGCCCACCTTGAACGCCTGGACACCGGCCCGGCTCAGCGCCCTCTTCACCTCTGCCGCCCAGGGCACGTCACCGCCCGGCGACAGCAGACCCCAGGAACCGCCGACCTCCGCCGTCTCGGTGCCGGCCGGCCGCCAGTTCACCTCGAAGCGGAGCCGGTCCACGCCCTCCGCGGCCAGCCTTCGCAGCACCGCGCGGTCGACCCGCCGGGCGTGCATCCGCTCCAGCCGGCCGACGTTCTCGCCGGCGGAGTCGAAGAGGTCCAGGGACGCGTGGAACTCGCCGTCGCCCATCTCGAACTCGGCGACCCGGACCCACACTTCCGCCAGGCCCTTCTCCCGTATCGACAGCCGTTCCGCCTCGAACGGCACGAGCACGTCCTCGGGGTTCGTGTTCCGCATCCGCATGCTGAAGAGCTGCGACTGCATCGCCGAGTCCAGCAGGGCCGGGTGCAGGACGTAGCCGCGGGCGGTGTGCGCGGCCTCCTCGGGCAGGGCCGCCCGGGCCCACACCACCCCGTCGGCCTGCCACGCCTCCTGGATGCCCCGGAACACCGGGCCGAACTCGTAGCCGAGGGTGTCCAGTTCGGCGTAGAGCGCGGATGTGTCGAGACGCTCGGCACCCGGCGGCGGCAGCACCACGGCGCCCGCCGTGACGGGCTTCGCGGGCACGATCCGGCCCTCGGCGTGCAGCAGCCACTCGCCGTCCCTGCGGTCCGGCGCGCTGTACACCTGGACCGGCCGGGAGCCCTCGGACTCCTCTCCCACGACGACCTGCAGGCGGGCGGGCGCACCGCCGGCGAACACCATCGGGTACAGGAAGTCGACGTCGGCCACGTCCCATTCGCCGGGTGCGGTGGCGTCGGCGGCCGAGCGCATCGCCTCGATGTACGCGGTGCCGGGCATCAGGACGGTGCCCATGATCTGGTGGTCCTGCACCCACGCCGGCTCTTCGGGCGCCACCACGGTCGTGAACACGGCCGTCTCGGTGCCGGCGATCCGTACGGCGCCGCCCAGCAACGGGTGGTCGGTGTCGTCCAGACCCGCGCCGACCGAGCGTGGCGTCGACGGCTCGAACCAGAAGCGCTCACGCTGGAAGGCGTAGGTGGGCAGGGTGACCCGTTCGCCGCCGGCGGGCTCGAACCAGCTCTGCCAGTCGACCGGGACGCCCCTCACGTGCAGCTCGGCGAGGCTGAGCCGGACGACGGCGGAGCCGTCCTTGTCCGCGCTCAGCGACGGCAGCCACGCGACGTCGGTCTCGTCGGCCAGGCACGCCACGCCCATGCCGGAGAGCACCGGCCGCGGACCGAGCTCCAGGAAGGTGGTGACGCCCTCGCGGTGCAGGGCCGCGATGCCGTCGGCGAAGCGCACCGCGTGGCGCACCTGGCGCACCCAGTAGGAGGCCTGTTCGAGCTCGCCCGGCGCGGCCGGAGCTCCGGTGAGACCGCTGACCAGCGGGATCGTCGGGGGACGGTACGTCACGGTCTCGGCGACCGCCTGGAAGCCGGACAGCATGGCGTCCATGTGGTGGGAGTGGAACGCGTGCGACACCGTCAGTTCCCTGACCCGGCGTTCCCGGTCGGCGAAGTGCGCCACCAGGGCCCGCACGGCGTCGGTGTCACCGGAGACGACGGTCTGTGTCGGGGTGTTGAGGCCGGCCAGGTCGATCGTGGCGGCCAGGTCCAGCTCCCGCACGGCGGCCTCGACCTCGGCGGCGCCGGCCTCGATCGAGGCCATCGCGCCGCGACTGGGCAGCGCCTGCATCAGGCGGCCCCGGGCGGCCACCAGACGGGACGCGTCGGCCAGGTCGAAGACGCCGGCGACGTGCGCGGCGGCGAGCTCACCGATGCTGTGGCCCAGGAGCAGCTGCGGCCGCACGCCCCAGCTCTCCCACAGCCGCCACAGCGCCACCTCCAGCGCGAAGAGGGCCGGCTGGGTGAAGTCGGTCCGGTCGAGCAGCGCGGCGTCGGCGGTCCCTTCCTCGGCCCACATGACGTCGAGCAGCGGACGGTCCAGTTCGGTGAAGTGGGCGACGATCTCGTCGAGCGCGTCGCGGAACACCGGATGGGTCTCGTACAGATCCCGCCCCATGCCGACCAGTTGACTGCCCTGCCCGGTGAACAGCAGGGCCAGGCGCTGCTCCTGGGCACTGTCACCGGTCCGCGCGGCGCCGGGCGGGGTCTCCCCGCTGCGGGCGAAGGAGCCGAGTCTGTCCAGCAGTTCGGACCTGTCCTTCGCCATCACCACGAGCCGCTTGCGGAAGTGGCTGCGGGTGGTGGCCAGCGAATGCGCCAGGTCGATGAGCCGGTCCTGGATGTTCATGCCCACGTACTGGTGCAGCGCCTCGGCCTGCGCGCGCAGGGCGGTGTCGGTGGACCCGGACACCACGAACGGCAGCGTCGACGGGGGCTGCGCCGCGGGCCCGTCCGACGGGAGGGGAGCCGGCGGCTCCTCCACGATGACGTGTGCGTTGGTGCCGCCGATGCCGAACGAGCTCACGCCGGCGCGGCGCGGCCGTTCCTTGGGCAGCCACGGCTGCGGCTCCCGGGCCAGGGCCATGTTCGCGCCCTCCCAGTCGACGTCCGGGGTGGCTTCGGAGACGTGCAGGGTGCGCGGGATCACGTTGTGCCGCATGGACAGGACGACCTTCATCACACCGGCCAGGCCGGCGGCCGCCTGGGTGTGGCTGAGGTTCGACTTGACCGAGCCGACCCACAGCGGTTCGTCGGGGTGGCTGCCGCCGAAGACCTCGCCGAGGGCGGTGCCCTCGATGGGGTCGCCGAGGCGGGTGCCGGTGCCGTGGGCCTCCAGGTAGTCGATGTCCTTCGGCTGGAGCCCGGACGCGCCGAGGGCCGCGCGGATGACCTTCTGCTGAGCGGGTCCGCTGGGCGTGGTCAGGCTCGCCGCGTGGCCGTCGTGGTTGACGGCGGTGCCGCGCAGGACGGCATGGATGGTGTCGCCGTCGCGTTGCGCGTCGGAGAGCCGCTTCAGGATGACGACGGCGACGCCCTCGCTCCACCCGGTTCCGTCGTTGTCGGCGGAGAACGACCGGCACAGTCCGTCGGGCGACATCCCGCGCAGCCGGCTGAACTCGACGTTCATGTTGGACGTGAGCAGGATGGTCGCGCCACCGGAGACGGCCAGGTCGCACTCGCCGTCACGCAGCGCGTTGGCGGCGAGGTGAGTGGTCACCAGGGACGACGAGCAGGCCGTGTCGATCGTGATGGTCGGGCCTTCGAGGCCGAACACGTGGGAGATCCGGCCGGACGCGGTCGCGAGCGCGGAGCCCGTACCCACGTAGCCGTCCAGGTCGGCGATGGAACCGCCGGTGGTGATGCCGTACTCCTGGTACGAGGAGTTCTTGCCGACGCCGATGTACGTGGCGGTCTGGCTCCCGCGCAGCCGGTCGAGCGTGTAGCCCGCGCGTTCGAACGCCTCCCACGTCGTCTCCAGCATCAGCCGCTGGAGCGGATCCATCGCGTGCGCCTCGCGCGGCGCGATGCCGAAGAACGACGCGTCGAACATGTCGATCGGCGTGGCGAGGAAGCCGCCGCGGCGTGTCACCGACTTGCCGCGCACGTCCGGGTCGGGGTCGTAGATCGCGTCGGCGTCCCATCGGCCGGCGGGCACCTCGCTGATGCCGTCGGCCCCGCGCTCCAGCAGGTCCCACAACTCGTCCGGGCTGCTCACGTCGCCGGGGAGCCGGCAGGCCATGCCGACGATGGCGATGGGCTCGTCCTCCGCCCGGCGGCTCGGCGGGATCCGCGTCGGGCCGGTCCGGACGCCGGTGAGGTGCGCCGCCAGGGCCTTGACGGTGAAGTGCTCGAAGAGCTTGGCCGAGGAGATCGGCCGGCCCAGCACCTTCTCCAGCCGGGTCTGGACGCGGACCACGCGCAGGGAGTCGCCGCCGATCTCGAAGAAGTTCTGGTTGACGCCGATGCGGTCGTGGCCCAGGACGTCCGACCAGATCGCGAGGATGTCCCGCTCCAGCTCGTTGGCGGGCTTGGCGATGGCTCCGGCGTCGGCGACCGGGCTCGGCAGGGCGTTGCGGTCGATCTTGCCGTTGGGGGTGAGCGGGAACTCGTCGAGTTCGACGAAGAACGTCGGCACCATGTACGCGGGCAGCCGCTCGGCCAGCCAGGGGCGCAGGAGGCGGCCCATCGGCTCCTTGGCCGGCTCGCCCGCCGCCGGCACGTTCGCGTACCGGGCCAGCGTGGCGCGGTCGGCGGCGGCGGCCGGGCGCAGGCTCAGGTCCGGCGTCAGGCCCGGCTGCCAGAACACCGCGTCGAACGTCCACTTGTCACCGGAGCGGCTGGGGAGCAGCGCGCACTCCAGCCCGGCCTCCTGGGCGATCTCGGTGAGGTCACGGGGATCCACCGGGAGGGCGTACGGTTCCGTCGCCTCGCTGAGCGCCCCGACGCGGTCGGGCACCTCGGCGAGCCGGCCGTTGGGCACGTCGGTCAGGCGCAGCGGCCCGCCGTCGAGGCCGGCGAGCAGCGCGGGCAGGGCCGCGAGCTCGATCGACTCGGTCCGCCAGTCGTGCTCGGTGGCGGCGGCGTGGGCCCGCGGGTCGCCGCCGACGTGGATCGTCACGTCGTAGCGGTAGCGGGTCATCTCGTTGACGTGCCGGCTGTTGCGCAGCATGACGTCGACGCGGGTGATCTGCGGGAAGAGGGAGGGGAGGTCGGCGAAGTAGTCGGGCGCGACGACCAGTTCGCGCTCGGCCCGCACCGCGCGTTCGACGCGGCGGGCCACCTCGTCGAGCGCGAGGTCGTCGTGGCGGAACTGGATCACGTCGGCGTGGAACAGGCGCAGCAGCGACAGGTCGCGGATGTCACCGAGGAACACCCGTCCGTCCGTCACCGCGGTGGTCGCCCACTCCAGCACCGAGGTCAGGTAGTCGACGCTCGGGAAGTACTGGGCCACCGAGTTGACGATCACGGTGTCGAAGGAGCCGGCGGCCACGGCCGGCAGGTCGTGCGCCGGGCGGTGCTCGCACGTGACGTTCGGCAGCGACCGCAGGTGGTCCCGGGTGACCTCGACGGCCTGGGCCGAGGCGTCCACCGCGTGGTACGCGGTGCAGTGCGGCGCGACGGCGAACATCATCAGGCCGGTGCCGAAGCCGACCTCGAACACGCGCTGGGGTGCGTAGGACAGGATGCGGTCGACGGAGCCGCGCTGCCAGTCGCGCATCTCGGCCGCGGAGAACGGCAGGCCGTCGTAGCTGTTGCGCCAGCCGGCCAGGTTGAAGGTGGCGTCGTCGGCGTCGGACTCGTAGGCGCGGTCCCAGGCTCCGGCCCATTCGGCCAGGGCGGTGCGCTGCACCTCCTCGTCGTGGGCGGACTCGGTGGGCGCGGTGGCCTCGCGGACGCAGTAGGCGACCAGTTGCTCGTCGCGGCCGACGACGACCGCGCGGGCGATGTCGTCGTGGGCGGTCAGCGTGGCCTCGATGTCGCCCAGTTCGATGCGGTAGCCGCGGAGCTTCAGCTGGCTGTCGTCGCGGCCGAGCACGCGCAGCGCGTCGGGTGCGACGAACCGGGCCAGGTCGCCGGTGCGGTAGAGCGTGCTGCCGGCGCGGAACGGGTCGGGGACGAAGCGGTCCTGGGTCTGCTCGGGGGCGGCGTGGTAGCCGTGTGCCACACCGGCTCCGCCGATGCACAGTTCTCCGGAGAAGCCGGGCGGCACCGGTGCGAGGTTCTCGTCCAGGACGTAGAGCCGGGTGTTGGCCACCGGCCGGCCGATGACGACATCGCCTTCCGGCTCCACCCGCCAGACGCTGGACCAGACGGTGGTCTCGGTGGGCCCGTACATGTTCCAGACGGCGTCGCCGCAGCCGAGCAGACGGTCGGCCAGCGCGCGCGGCAGGGCCTCGCCCCCGCAGAGGATCTTGCCCAGGCGCGGATCGCCCTGCCAGCCCGCGTCCAGCAGCAGCTGCCAGGTCGCCGGCGTGCCCTGCATCATCGTGATCCCGTGGCGCTCCATCAGGCCGATCAGCGCGTTCGCGTCGACCGTCTCGTGGGCCTGGGCGATGACCGTGGCGGCCCCGCTGAGCAGCGGCAGGAACAGTTCCAGGACGGCGATGTCGAAGGAGATGGTGGTGACCGCCAGCAGCCGGTCGGTCTCGGCGCAGCCGGGCTCCCGGCGCATGGACTCCAGCAGGTTGCACAGCGCGCCGTGGCTGATCTCCACGCCCTTGGGCGTGCCGGAGGTGCCGGAGGTGTAGATGACGTAGGCGAGGTCGTCGGCCTGGACCTCGACGCCCGGGTCGGTGGCGTCGCCGTCGGCACGCGCGTCGGCGGCGTCCGTGACGCTCAGGCAGCGCGTCGACCACTCGGCGAGGTTGGCGGGTCCCGCGGCCGCGGTGAGGATGATCCGGGGGTCGGCGTCGTCGATCACCTGGCGGATGCGTTCCGCCGGGAACGCCGGGTCGACCGGCACGTAGGCGGCACCCGTCTTCAGCGCCGCCAGCACGGCCACGACGACGTCGGTCGAGCGGTCCAGCCCGATGCCGACCAGGTCGCCGCGGCCGATGCCGCGCTCGATCAGCGTGTGCGCGACACGGTTCGCCCGACTGTTCAGCTCGCCGTAGGTCAGCCGTGTGTCGGCGCAGATCAGCGCGAGGTCGTCGGTGTGGCGCTCGGCGGCCCGCTCGAAGAGCGTGTGCAGGCGGTGGCCGAGGACGGTGTCGTCGTCGGTGGCGTTGAAGGCTTCGGTCGACGACGCGCGCTCCGACGCCGAGAGGATGTCGACGGACGCCAGGGTCTCGTCGGCCAGCCCGGGTACGCGGTCGCACCAGCCGCCGATCTGCGCGGCCAGGCGGGCGACGTCGCCGCGGGCCAGCCGCCGGGGGTCGAAGTGGAACTCGACCGTCTCGCCGTCGGGCCGGACGACCAGGTTCAGCGCCGGGCGCCGGCCGTCCGCGGGCTCCGCCGCGTCGGCCCACGAGATCATCACGTCGGGTGTCAGGTCGCCGGCGTCCCACAGCCGGCGCAGCGTCTCGTCCCGTCCGATCTGGTCACGGCGCAGCCACCCCTTCTCCTGCCCGAGGCGGAACTCCTCGGCGACCGCCCGGAGGTTGTCGGCGATCGTCCGGCCGGGGTCGACGGTGGCGCGCAGCGGCAGCCAGGCGGCGAACAGGTCCCGGTAGCCGGGGTCGATCCCGTCGCGGGGCGCGGCGACGGCGAGGGTGACGTCGTGGGTCGCGGCCGCCCGGCTCAGGTACGTGCTCACCAGGCCGGCCAGGGCGGACACTCCGCCGGGAGCGGCGCAGCGCGCGACGACGGGAGAGGCGTCCTGCTCGGTGCCGGAGGCCGGCGGTGTGAAGGGCAGGCGGAAGGGGTGGGCGTCGGCGCCAAGGCGCCCGCGCCAGTGAGCGGCGGCCTTCGATGCCCGGGTGCCGGTCTCGGTGATGCCGTCCCGGAGCGCGTCGCCGGGTGCCAGGAGGATCAGGCCGGTCCGGACCGCGTTGTCCGTCCGGAGAGCGTCCACGTCGACGGGCTCGCCCTCCGGCGTGCTCAGCCGGATCAGGCGAACGGCACCGGTGGCCGTGGCCACGGTCAGACCGTCCGCGTCGCAGGTCAGCACCTCGCCGGGCGCGGCACCGGGGGACGCCACGCCGACGTGTGCCTCGCGGACGGCGAGAACGCGCCCGTTGACGTTCACCTTGGGCCACACGAGCGGGCAGCCGAACAGCCCGTGGTCGGTCGCCCGGACCATGGCGACGATGTCCTCGGCCTCGTGGGCCCAGTCGATCAGGCCCTCGGCGGCGAACTGCGTGTGCCGGGAGAAGTAGCGGCGCGCGGACAGGTCCTGGGGGACGGCGGCCTCACGTCCCTCGGCGAGGTCGCCGATCAGTTCGGCCACGCTCGCGACTGCCGCCTCGTCGCACTTCACGCCCAGCGACAGCGCGGTCTCGTCGGGCTCGACCGGCACCGGCACCCGCTTGAGGATGTCGCCGCCGTCGACCAGCTCGCCGATCCGGTGCCAGGTGATGGCGTAGTCGCTCTCACGGTTGGCGACGGCCCAGGAGGGTGCGTTCAGGCCGGCGTACTCGGGCAGCGGGCCGTAGTGGTAGTTGACGCTCGTCCCGCGCGCGCATGCCAGCAGCGCCTCGGGGATCAGGGCGTCGTTCCCGATGCTGAGGAGCACGTCGCACGACAGCCGGGCCGGGTCGGCAAGCGCGTCATGGAGGTCGTGGTGGCCGATTCCGGACTTGACGGCCCAGGCGCGGACCACGGCGTCGCCGGTCACCACCGCCCGGATCCGGTGCCCTGCCGACAGCAGTTCCTCACCACAGCGAGCGAGGACACCACCTCTACCGATCAGAACCACGTTCAGAGTCCGCATTGCTGTTCCCCCTTCGGTTTCAGTTCCCCCCGGAGCGGCGTCTCAGAGCGATCAACATCGTCGACGCGTGGTCATACTGTTTCAGTATTTGATACTCGTCAAGAAGATTTTCTTCCAAGGCCGGTGGTGTTCTTGTCGATTGACGCCACGTCAGTCAAGGGGAACCGTCGGGGGATCCGCGACCGCGGCGCGCGGCCTCAGTCCTCGCCGCGAACCCGTTCGTACAGCGTGGTCATCCGCTCCCGGGTGGTCTCGTCCGACGGCGTGTACGTCACCAGCTGCGGTCCGACGCGCGGGCCCAGCCACAGCCGGGTGTAGTCGAAGGTCATCAGGCCCAGGTCGGCGGTGAGGAACCTGGTGGTGGGCTGGTCCGGCTGCAGCACCTCGTGCCGGTCCCACACCTCGCAGAACTCCGGCGACTCCCGCTGGAGCCTCGCCACCAGGCCCTTCCACAGCGGGTCGGTCATGTGCTCGACCATCGCCGCGCGGTAGTTCGCCACCACCTTGGTCACCGCCTCCTGGTCGACGACGCCCTCGCGCCAGGCGGGGTAGAGGAAGCCGAGCACCAGGAAGTTCCGGTCCTCCGGAGGGACTTGGTCGAGGTCGATGACGAGGTTGCCGTACGTGCGGTTGTACGCCAGCACGTCGAAGCGGCTGTTGATCACCGCGGCCGGATAGGGCTCCAGCCGGCGCAGTATCGTCTCGATCACGGGTGAGAGCGCCGGACACTGCGAGTCGGCACGCGGATCGGCCACGCCGGCGAGCGCGAACAGATGGGTGCGCTCGGCCGAGTCCAGGAGCAGCGCCCTGGCGATCGAGTCGGCGACCTGTCCGGAGACCTGGATGCCCCGGGCCTGCTCCAGCCAGGTGTACCAGGTGACCCCGACCACGGCGAGCTGGGCGACCTCCTCGCGGCGCAGCCCCGGTGTGCGGCGCCTGCGGCCCGGCGGCAGGCCCACCTGCTCCGGGGTGATGCGCTCGCGCCGGCTTCGCAGGAAGGACGCCAACTCGGCCCTGCGGACTTCGGGTTCGGGCGCTTCGGCCCCGCCGCCCGCCCCGTTCCCGCTGGTCCGAGGGCTGCGCGCGGCGGCCTGGGGCACGCTCACCGGACTGTGCGTCATACGTCCAGGGTGCCGTATGCCTCAGCCCGTTGCCAGGTACTTTTTATACCAGGATGAAGACACTCAGGAGACACTCTGGTACCAGGCTAACGAGACCGGGATCTTAGACGTCGTGAGTGAATCGACTGCGCCGCCCCGTCCTCCCGTCCCCCTTTCCACTACCCCGGTCCGGCCGCTTGAACACACTTCCGCAGCAACCGAGTTGAGCCCGCTCGGGCTGTTCACCGTACTGCTCGGTGCCGCGCTGCCGCTCATCGACTTCTTCATCGTCAACGTCGCCCTGCACACCATCGACCAGGATCTCCAGGCGGGCCCCGCCCTGCTCGAACTCGTCGTCGCGGGCTACGGCGTCGCGTACGCCGTACTCCTCGTCCTGGGGGGCCGCCTCGGCGACACGGTCGGACGCCGCCGGCTCTTCCTGGCCGGCATGGCCGCCTTCGGCCTCACCTCGCTCGCCTGCGGTCTGGCCCCCGACGCCTGGACGCTGGTCGGGGCCCGGGTCGCCCAGGGCGCCGCGGCCGCGCTGATGATGCCTCAGGTGCTCGCCACCATCCAGTCCACCACCCAGGGGCCGCGCAAGGCGCGGGCGATGGGCCTCTACGGTGCCACGATCGGGCTCTCCATGGTGGCGGGGCAGATCCTCGGCGGTGTGCTCGTCGCGGCCGACATCGCGGGCACGAGCTGGCGTGCGGTGTTCCTGGTGAACGTGCCGGTCGCCCTGCTCGGTCTGATCCTCGCGGTGCGCTCCGTCCCGGAGACCCGCGGCGCGCAGCCCGCGTCGGTGGACGTACCGGGCACGCTGCTCCTCGGCGCCTCCCTGATCACCCTGCTGCTGCCGTTGACCGAGGGCCGGGCGGCGGGCTGGCCGCTGTGGACCTGGGTCATGCTGGCGCTGTTCCCCGTCTCCGTGACCGCCTTCTGCCGGGTCGAGTTGCGCGCCGACCGGGCGGGCCGGACTCCGCTGGTACCGCCGAGCCTGTTCCGATCGGTACCGCTGCGCAGGGGGCTCGGGCTGATCCTGCCGCTCATGCTCGGCTTCAGCGGCTTCATGTTCGTGTTCGCCGTGGCGTTGCAGCAGGGGCTGCGGATGGGGCCCGTCGAGGCGGGGCTCGCCCTGATGCCGATGGCGGTGGCGTTCTTCGCCGGCTCCCTGGTGGGACCGCGGCTGACCGCACGGTTCGGCAGCCGGGTCGTGCCGGCCGGCGGGCTGATCCAGGCGGTGGGCGTCGCGCTGGTCGCGGGGGCGGTCTGGCGGAACTGGCCGGGGCTCGGCATCGCCGACCTGGCCCCCGGGGTCGCGCTCGCCGGACTCGGCACCTCACTGCAACAGCCGACGCTCTTTCGCATCGTGCTCTCGGACGTGCCCGCGCACCGGGCCGGTGTGGGCAGCGGCGTCATGATCACCACCCAGCAGTCGGCCCTGGCACTCGGGGTGGCGACGCTCGGCTCGCTGTTCCTCGCGCTGCTGCCCGGCTCGGGGATGCGGGACGCCCTGCTGATCACGCTGCTCGTCCAGCTGGGCACGGTCGTGCTGACGGTGCTGCTGAGCCTGCGACTGCCGCGCACGGCGGTCTGAGGGCGCGGGGCCCGCGGACGGGGGGACAGGGCGAAGGCCCGCCCCCGTGCCGGGGCCGGCGCCGCACGGCGCGTGGGAGTCCACCGGCTCCGGGGGAGCGGCATCCGGCACCTGGAACGGCCGCTTGCCGGGCCGTGCGTCCTGGTGCCGTCGTGATGCCCGCCTTCGGCGGGGCGGTGGGGCGGGGCGGTGAGGCGGGGCGGTGGGGCCAACAGGACGCGGCGGACC
>NZ_JBHUAF010000089.1:0-26110 GCF_042789895.1 Kitasatospora sp. NPDC056783 | reverse complement strand
CACCTACAATCACCACCGCGGACACACCGCACTCGCAGGCAAGCCACCCGCCAGCCGCGTCCCCAACCTCACGGGTCAGTACAGCTAGGCTGCGCCCGTACGGCCCCGGGCCCGTCCGGTCCCGAGCCCGTACGGGCCCCACCCCACCCGACGTACCGATCCCGAGGAGAGCGCCATGGCCGGCGAGCCGCAGCCCGACTGCCTGTTCTGCAAGATCGTGGCGGGCGAGATCCCGGCGACGGTGGTGCGCAAGACCGAGCGCACCCTCGCGTTCCGCGACATCGCCCCCAAGGCGCCCGTGCACGTGCTGGTGATCCCGCACGCCCACTACCCGAACGCGGCCGCGCTGGCCGCCGCCGAGCCGGAGATCGCCGGCGAACTGCTCGCCGAGGCGGGCGCGGTGGCGAAGGACGAGGGCATCGAGGACTACCGGCTGATCTTCAACACCGGTGCGGGCGCCGGGCAGACCGTCTTCCACGCGCACGTCCACGTGCTCGGCGGCATGTCGATGACCGAGCGCATGGTCTGATCGCAGGTGTCCCAGCGCGAACTCGTCGTCCTCGGCACCGCCAGCCAGGTGCCCACCCGGCACCGGAACCACAACGGCTACCTGCTGCGCTGGGACGGCGAGGGCCTGCTGTTCGACCCCGGCGAGGGCACCCAGCGCCAGATGCTGCACGCCGGGGTCACGGCCACCCAGATCACCCGGATCGCGGTCACCCACTTCCACGGGGACCACTGCCTGGGCCTGGCCGGGGTGATCCAGCGGATCAACCTCGACCGGGTCCCGCACCCGGTCGACGTCTACTTCCCGGCCTCCGGCGAGGTCTACTTCGAGCGGCTGCGGCACTCCACCGCCTACCACGAGACGGCCGTGCTGCGGCCCCGGCCGATCGACGAGGCCGGCCCGCTGCCGGCGCCCGGCGCCCGCTTCGCGCTGGACGCCGTCCGGCTGGACCACCCGGTGGAGTCCTTCGGCTACCGGCTGTCCGAACCGGACGGGCGCCGGCTGGTGCCGGAGAAGCTCGCCGCGTTCGGCGTGCGCGGCCCCGCGGTCGGCCGGCTCCAGCACGAGGGAGCGATCGAGGCGGACGGCCGCACCGTGACCCTGGGCGAGGTCAGCGAGCCGCGGCCGGGCCAGAAGTTCGCCTTCGTGATGGACACCCGGATGTGCGAGGGCGTGCACCGGCTCGCCGAGGGCGCCGACCTGATGGCGGTCGAGGCGACCTTCACCGACGCCGACGCCCGCCTCGCCGAGGAGCACGGCCACCTCACCGCCGGCCAGGCAGCCAAGGTCGCGGCCGAGGCCGGGGTGCGCACCCTGGTGCTGACCCACTTCTCCCAGCGCTACCCGGACCTCGGCCAGCACCTGGCCGACGCCCGCAAGCACTTCGACGGGGAGCTGGTGCTGGCCTCGGACCTCGACCGGGTGCCCGTCCCGCCCCGCCGCCCGGTGTGAACGGCGCGGCTGGCGCCGGGAAAAAGAGTTCGCGCCGTCCCCCGAACTGCCGGAGCATCGACGGGTGCGGCCCCGCCGCCCGCCCCGGCGATCACGCTCGCGGCGTACCCTGGTGCCCCGGAGACCCGAGCGGCACACGACACCACGGATGGGATGAGGCAGGCCTCAGCGCCGACCCATGAGTGACACATCGCAGACCCGTACCAACGGACAGTCGCGCCCCGAACCCGCCGACGACGGCCGCGTCAGCGCCCGGTTCGTCATCCCCGAGAAGCACCCGATGGTCACCCTGCTCGGCACCGCGGACTCGCTGCTGCGCGTGATCGAACAGGGCTTCCCCGCCGCCGACATCCACGTGCGCGGCAACGAGGTGACCGCCACCGGGGAGCGGGCCGAGGTCGCCCTCGTCCAGCGGCTCTTCAACGAGATGATGCTGGTGCTGCGCACCGGCCAGCCCTTGACGGAGGACTCCGTGGAGCGCTCCATCGCCATGCTCCGCAGCCAGGGGGAGGACCCGGACAGCCCGGCGCCCTCCCAGGTGTTCACCGCGAACATCCTGTCCAACCGGGGCCGTACGATCCGCCCGAAGACCCTCAACCAGCAGCGCTACGTCGACGCGATCGACAAGCACACGATCGTCTTCGGCCTCGGTCCGGCCGGTACCGGCAAGACCTACCTGGCGATGGCCAAGGCCGTCCAGGCCCTCCAGGCCAAGGAGGTCAACCGGATCATCCTGACCCGCCCGGCGGTCGAGGCGGGGGAGCGGCTGGGCTTCCTGCCCGGCACCCTCTACGAGAAGATCGACCCGTACCTGCGCCCGCTGTACGACGCGCTGCACGACATGATGGACCCGGACTCCATCCCCCGCCTGATGGCGGCCGGCACCATCGAGGTCGCGCCGCTCGCGTACATGCGCGGCCGCACCCTCAACGACGCCTTCATCATCCTCGACGAGGCCCAGAACACCTCGCCCGAGCAGATGAAGATGTTCCTCACCCGTCTCGGGTTCAACTCCCGGGTGGTGGTCACCGGCGACACCAGCCAGATCGACCTCCCGGGCGGCACCCGCAGCGGCCTCAAGGTCGTCCAGGAGATCCTGGCCGACGTGCCCGACATCCACTTCTCCGTCCTCACCAGCACCGACGTGGTCCGCCACAAGCTGGTCGGCCGGATCGTGGACGCCTACGAGCGCTGGGACGCCCGCCAGGAGGCCGAGGAGTTCTCCCCGGCGTCCCGCAAGCCGGCCCAGCGCCGGCCGGGCAAGGCCGCCGCAGCCCGAGCACCCCGACAGTCCCATCGCACCGAAAGCTGAGCACACAGCACCTCATGTCGATCGACATCGCCAACGAGTCCGGTTGGGAGGCCGACGAGGAAGCCATCCTCGACGTCGCCCGCTTCGCACTGGACAAGATGCGGATCCACCCGCAGTCCGAACTGTCCGTGATCCTGGTGGACGGTGCGGCGATGGAGGAGCTGCACATCCAATGGATGGACCTTCCGGGACCCACGGACGTGATGTCCTTCCCGATGGACGAGCTGCGTCCCGGCAAGGAGGGCGAGGAGCTGCCGCAGGGCCTGCTCGGTGACATCGTGCTCTGCCCCGAGGTGGCCGAGCAGCAGGGCAAGGCGGCACCCTCCAAGCACTCGATGGACGAGGAGCTCCAGCTGCTCACCGTCCACGGGGTGCTGCACGTCCTCGGCTACGACCACGAGGAGCCCGAGGAGGAGGAGGAGATGTTCGCCCTCCAGAAGCGCATCCTGGACGACTGGCGGGCGGGCCGGGGACTCGGCGGCATCTCCCCGGCGCCCACCACCCACTGAGCGCGGAGCCCGAACCCCTGTGAGTGGTGAGAGTACGAGCTTCATCCTCGGTGCCGTGCTGCTCGTCGTGCTCGGCTGGCTGGCCGCGTGCGCCGAGGCGGGCATCTCCCGGGTCTCCCGGTTCCGGGCGGAGGAGGCGGTGCGCACCGGGCGCCGGGGCTCCGCCCGGCTGCTGATCGTCGCCTCCGACCCGATCCGCTACCTCAACCTGGCCACCCTGATCCGGGTGGCCAGCGAGATGGCGGCGGCCGTCCTGGTCACCGTGGTGTGCGTGCGCAACGTCAGCCCGACCTGGCAGGCCGTGCTGCTGGCGTTCGGCGTGATGGTGCTGGTGTCCTTCGTCGCGGTGGGGGTCTCGCCGCGCACGATCGGGCGCCAGCACCCGCTCACCACCGCGACGGCGGCCTCCTTCGTGCTGCTGCCGCTGGCGGCGGTGCTGGGTCCGATCCCGCGGCTGCTGATCCTGCTCGGCAACGCGCTGACCCCGGGCAAGGGCTACCGGGAGGGCCCGTTCGCCTCCGAGGCGGAGCTGCGGGCGCTGGTGGACCTCGCCGAGAAGGACGACCTGATCGAGGACGAGGAGCGCCGGATGGTGCACTCGGTCTTCGAGCTGGGCGACACCATCGTGCGCGAGGTGATGGTGCCGCGCACCGACCTGGTGATGATCGAGCGGCACAAGACCGTCCGGCAGGCGCTCACCCTGGCGCTGCGCTCGGGCTTCTCGCGGATCCCGGTGGTCGGCGACAACGAGGACGACGTGGTCGGCATCGTCTACCTCAAGGACCTGGTGCGCCGCACCCACATCAACCGGGAGGCGGAGGCCGAGGAGGTCGGCGCGGTGATGCGTCCGGCCGTGTTCGTCCCGGACTCCAAGCCTGCCGGTGACCTGCTGCGCGAGATGCAGCAGCGCCGTTCGCACGTGGCGATCGTGATCGACGAGTACGGCGGCACGGCGGGCCTGGTCACCATCGAGGACGTCCTGGAGGAGATCGTCGGTGAGATCACCGACGAGTACGACCGGGAGATCGCCCCGGTGGAGGACCTCGGGGACGGCTCGTACCGGATCACCGCCCGGCTGCTGGTGGAGGACCTGGGCGAGCTGTTCGGCATCGAGCTGGAGGACGAGGACGTCGAGACCGTCGGCGGCCTGCTGGCCAAGCACCTGGGCCGGGTGCCGATCCCCGGTTCCTCCTGCGAGATCCCGCTGCCGGAGTCGGCCGACGGCGGTCTGACCGGCATCCTGCTGACCGCCGAGTCCTCGGCGGGCCGCCGCAACCGGATCGGCTCGATGGTCGCCTCGCCCGTGCGCGCCGCCGGGGACGCCGGGGATCCGGCGGGCGAGTAGCGGGTCCACGGTCGTCGAGCGACCATGGAGGGCATGACGCACAAACTTCGCGCGGAGTACGGCCCGCAGGGGGCGGCCGGCGGAGTCAAGTCCTGGCACGTGGTGCGGGACGAGGACCTGTCGGTGGCGCTCTGCGGCCGGACGATGTCCGACGACGCCGAGACCCGGCCCGAGCAGGAGTGGGGCACCGGGCTGCGCTGTTGCCAGCAGTGCGGTTCGCTCTACCTGCACGAGACGCCGCACATGGAGAGCCATCACCCCTACAGCTAGGGCCCGGAACCGGGTACCGCATGGCCGAGCTCTGGAGGTCGCCATGAAGCTGCAAGACACGCTGACGCCCGTCGACCGCCGCCTGGCCATGGTGTGGCGGATCGGGGCGGGGCTCGGGGGGATCTTCCTGATCGTGTTCGGGTGCCTGGGGCTGGCCGACCACCCCGGGTTCCTGGCCACCCACGGCGACCGGATCGCCGGGCTGTCGACCAACGGGGCGCTGAGCATCCTGTCCATCGTGGCGGGGGCGGTCCTGGTGCTCGGGGCGGTGATCGGCGGGAACTTCGCGTCCAACCTCAACATGGCGGTGGGCGTGCTGTTCGTGCTGTCCGGCTTCTACGGCCTGACGGTGCTCGGGCGGCCGGACGCGAACATCCTCAACTTCCGGATGTCGAACGTGCTGTTCGCGTTCGTCTTCGGCATCGTCCTGGCCACCTTCGGGATGTACGGCCGGGTGAGCGGCCACCTGCCGCACGACAACCCGTACTGGCGCAACCGGATCGGGCGGGAGGACGAGCGGCCGGCCGGTGCCGCCAGGACCTTCGTCAAGGTCCTCCACCCGAACCCGGGGCGGACCCACCCGGTCGGCCACTGACCGGCGCCGGGTGCCTATGCTCGGCGGCATGAGTGACATCGTCGAGCTCGACCCCGAAGACAAGAAGATCATCACCCTGGCCCGCTCGGCCCGCGCCCGCAACGGCGTCGCCGAGGGGGCCGCGGTGCGTGACGAGACCGGGCGCACCTACGTGGCCGGGACGGTCGCGCTGGAGTCGCTGCGGCTGAGCGCCCTGCGGACGGCGGTGGCGATGGCGGTGGCCAGCGGCGCCAAGTCGCTGGAGGCGGCGGCCGTGGTGAGCGAGGCGGAGCAGCCGGACGAGGCGGACCTGGCGGCCGTGCGGGACCTGGGCGGGGCCGGGACGCCGGTGCTGCTGGCGGGTCCGGACGGGGTGCTGCGGGTGGCCGTCGAGGCGCGCTGAGGCCCGTCGGGGGCCTGTCAGGGGGGCCGTGGGGGCTTGTGGGGGCCTGCCCGAACGGCATGGTCCCCGACCCTTCCTGGCCGATAATCTCACCGGGGGAGTGGACTCGGTGAGGGGGCTGGGGCATGGGGGCGGTGGCGTTCTTCGCCGGGCTGGTGCTGTTCGTGATGGGGCTGGGGAAGTGGCAGGAGACCGGGTCGGAGGTCTGGCTGTACGGCTCGCTCGGTTTCCTCCTGCTGCTGGTGGTGGTCTCGCTGATCCCCACCGGAGGCAAGGGCGGCAAGGGCGGGAAGAAGGGCTGACCGGCGCCCCGGACGCCCCCGGGGGTGGGCCGGGGCGGCGGGGCTCCGGTGATCAGGGAGAATGGAGCCCATGAATGCCCCTTCCTCCTCGTACCGCTCCGGGTTCGCGTGCTTCGTCGGCCGGCCCAACGCGGGCAAGTCGACCCTGACCAACGCCCTGGTGGGGACGAAGGTCGCGATCACCTCCGACCGCCCGCAGACCACCCGGCACACCGTGCGCGGCATCGTGCACCGCCCCGACGCCCAGCTGGTGCTGGTCGACACCCCCGGCCTGCACAAGCCGCGCACCCTGCTCGGCGAGCGCCTCAACGACCTGGTCCGCACCACCTGGGCCGAGGTCGACGTGATCGGCTTCTGCCTGCCCGCCGACCAGAAGATCGGCCCCGGCGACAAGTTCATCGCCAAGGAGATCGCCGGGATCAAGAAGACCCCGAAGGTCGCCATCGTCACCAAGACCGACCTGGTCGACTCCAAGCGGCTGGCCGAGCAGCTCATCGCCATCCACCAGCTCGGCATCGAGCTGGGCTTCGAGTGGGCCGAGATCATCCCGGTCTCCGCCGTCGGCGATCAGGCAGTGGGACGTAGTCCCTCGAACAAGGGTGGTGGTGGGCGAGGGGCTGGCCAGGTGGAGCTGGTCGCCGACCTGCTCACCAAGCTGCTGCCGGAGGGCGACCAGCTCTACCCGGAGGGCGACCTCACCGACGAGCCCGAGCAGATCATGGTCGCCGAGCTGATCCGCGAGGCCGCGCTGGAGGGCGTGCGCGACGAACTGCCGCACTCGCTGGCCGTGGTGGTCGAGGAGATGCTCCCGCGCGAGGGCCGCCCGGCGGACCGCCCGCTGCTGGACATCCACGCCAACGTCTACATCGAGCGGCAGAGCCAGAAGGCGATCGTGATCGGCGCCAAGGGCTCGCGGCTCAAGCACGTCGGCACCACCGCCCGCAAGCACATCGAGGCGCTGCTCGGCACGCCGGTCTACCTGGACCTGCACGTCAAGGTCGCCAAGGACTGGCAGCGCGACCCCAAGCAGCTGCGCAAGCTGGGCTTCTGACGGACCGTCAGGCCGTCCCGCCGGTGCCGCGCGGGGACCGGCCCGCTCCTTCGGATCCTGCCCGGCGGGATTCGGAAGAGCGGGCCTACGCGCCCTCGCGCAGCACCAGGGAGACCAGCTCGCGCTGAGAGTCGGTGAGCTTCGGATCGGCGCAGTACACCGTCCGGCCGTCGACGGTGATCTCGTAGTGGAAGCCGTCCGGGACTCCGTACGAGGGCGCGCGCAGCCCGCCCGCGACGGCCTCGCGGGCGAGCGCGTGGACGTGCGGGGCGTCCGTGCGGTCGTCGGTGTCGATCTCCGCCCGGCGGGCGATCCCCGCGAAGCCGCCGGTCCGGGTCACCTGGATGTGCATGGTGCCCATGGTGCTCCCCGGGGAGGGGGTTTGCCGGGATTTTCCCGGACCGTGACCTTGAGAGCCCGCCTCGACCCGGTCCCGGCCGCCGCCGGGGCGGGCCCCGACGGCTCCCGGGGCCCGCCGGGCGGCTGTCACCCCGGGCTGACCCCGACCTGCGCCCAGGAGGCCGTGACGGTGTCCGCGACCGACCGGTCGTCGGGGAAGCGGGCCTGCGCGGCGGCCACGGTGGCCCGGGCGAAGGCGATGAAGTCGGCGTCGGCGGCCAGCGCGCCCCCGGTCAGCGCGTCGTACCAGATCCGCCCCGCGCGCTCCCAGGCCGGGCCGCCGAGCGCGGTGGCCAGCAGGTAGAACGCGTGGTTGGGGATGCCGGAGTTGATGTGCACCCCGCCGTTGTCCTGGGAGGTGTCCACGTAGTCCCGCATGTGCGCGGGCTGCGGGTCCTTGCCCAGCCGGGGGTCGTCGTAGGCGGTGCCCGGCGCCTTCATCGAGCGCAGCGCCACGCCCTGGACGCCGGGGGCGAGCAGTCCGGCACCGATCAGCCAGTCGGCGTCGGCGGCGCCCTGGCGCAGCGCGTACTGCTTGACCAGCGAGCCGAAGACGTCGGAGACGGACTCGTTGAGCGCGCCGGGCTGGTCCTGGTAGTCCAGGCCGGCGGTGAACTGGGTGACGCCGTGGGTGAGTTCGTGGCCGATGACGTCGACGCAGGCGGTGAAGTCGCCGAACACCACGTTGTCGCCGTCGCCGAACACCATCTGGTGGCCGTTCCAGAAGGCGTTGTCGTAGTTGCGGCCGTAGTGGACGCTGGCGTCCAGCCGCAGGTTCCGGTCGTCGATCGAGTGCCGGCCGAAGACGTCGGCGTAGAGCGCGAAGGTGGCGCCGAGGCCGTCGTAGGCGTGGTTGACGGAGGCGTCGGCGGAGGCGCGCTGCCCCTCGGTGCGCACGGTGCGGCCGGGCAGTCGCTGGCCGTGGCCGCTGTCGTGGATCACCCGGTCGAGCCCGGGGGCGCCGGTGACGGGCGGGGGCGGGACGAGGCGGGCCGCGCGGTGCGCCGCGTCGAGGGCCAGGGAGTGGACGGCGGGTTCGTGACCGGCCTCGGCGAGGCGGTCCAGGACGTACGGCGGGACGATCGCGCAGATCGCGTCGGCTGTAGTCATGTGGCCCAGGGTGAGGCCTCGATGACGTGTTGTCACCACCTTCGACGTGACCGGTCGTCGTCTCAAGGGATGGAACGGAAGCCCGGATCACTTCGGGGGCGCGCGGGGCTGGGTTACGCTGGGGCCATCATGCGCAACGGGCTGCTTCTTCTTAGCTGCCGCGTCGAGGGCCTGTAGTCCACTGGGGCCGGCACCCTCGCCGCGGGGAACGAGCTGTGCGCGCGATCGGCGATCCGACGGTGGATCGCGAGCGGCAGCCGAGGCCGGCCAGTCGGTGTTGACCAGGTGTTGACCACCCCCGACCCGCCCGCACCACGCATCACAGGAAGCCGAGTCACCTTCATGACCGAGCAGATCCCCGCCGTGTCCGCCCCCGCAGGCCGGCCCTTCGTCGACCGTCCCACCCCGATCACCGCCGCCTCGGTGCGCCAGCGGCCGTCCGGCATGCGGTACGGGCGCTACCTGCCGTTCGGCACCGTCGACCTGCCGGACCGCGGCTGGCCGGGCAACGTGATCACCAAGGCGCCGCGCTGGCTCTCCACCGACCTGCGGGACGGCAACCAGGCGCTGATCGACCCGATGTCCCCGGCCCGCAAGCGGATGATGTTCGACCTGCTGGTGAAGATGGGCTACAAGGAGATCGAGGTCGGCTTCCCCTCCTCCGGCGCCACCGACCACGCCTTCGTGCGGTCGCTGATCGAGGAGGGGGCGATCCCCGAGGACGTCACCATCTCGGTGCTGACCCAGGCCCGCGAGGAACTGATCGAGAAGACCGTGGAGTCGCTGGTCGGCGCCCCGCGGGCGACCGTCCACCTGTACAACGCGACCGCGCCGCTGTTCCGCCGGGTGGTGTTCCGCAACGACAGGGCCGCCACCAAGGCGATCGCCACCGAGGGCACCCGGCTGGTGATGGAGTACGCGGACAAGCTGCTGGGCGACGACACCGTCTTCGGCTACCAGTACTCGCCGGAGATCTTCGTCGACACCGAGCTGGACTTCGCGCTGGAGGTCTGCGAGGCGGTCATGGACGTCTGGCAGCCGGGCGAGGGCCGCGAGATCATCCTGAACCTGCCGGCCACCGTCGAGCGGGCCACCCCGAACGTCCAGGCCGACCAGTTCGAGTGGATGTCGCGCAACCTGTCCCGCCGTGAGTTCGTCTGCCTGTCGGTGCACCCGCACAACGACCGGGGCACCGCCGTCGCCTCCGCCGAGCTGTCCTACATGGCGGGCGCGGACCGGATCGAGGGCTGCCTGTTCGGGCAGGGCGAGCGGACCGGCAACGTGGACCTGGTGACGCTGGGGATGAACCTGTTCTCGCAGGGCATCGACCCGCAGATCGACTTCTCCGACATCGACGAGGTGCGCCGCACCGCCGAGTACTGCAACCAGATGGAGGTGCACCCGCGCCACCCGTACGCCGGTGACCTGGTGTACACCTCCTTCTCCGGCTCGCACCAGGACGCCATCAAGAAGGGCTTCGACGTCCTGGAGGCGGACGCGGCGGCCGCGGGCGTGCCGGTGGCGGAGCACACCTGGGGCGTGCCGTACCTGCCGATCGACCCGAAGGACGTCGGCCGCACCTACGAGGCGGTCATCCGGGTCAACAGCCAGTCCGGCAAGGGCGGCGTGGCGTACGTGCTGAAGAACGACCACAAGCTGGACCTGCCGCGCCGGATGCAGATCGAGTTCTCCCGGATCATCCAGGCCAAGACCGACGCCGAGGGCGGCGAGGTCAGCCCGGCCGAGATCTGGCGGGTCTTCGAGGACGAGTACCTGCCGACCACCGACAACCCGTGGGGCCGGATCGCGCTGAGCGGCTCGCGCACCCTGACCACCGAGGACGGCCGGGACGCGCTGACCGCCGAGGCCCTGGTGGACGGCGCGCCGGTCTCCCTGGCCGGTACCGGCAACGGCCCGGTCTCGGCCTTCGCCGACGCGCTGGCCCGGATCGGCGTGGACGTACGCGTCCTGGACTACGCGGAGCACGCGCTGAGCGAGGGCGGTGACGCCCAGGCGGCCGCGTACGTGGAGTGCGCGGTGGACGGCAAGGTGCTGTGGGGCGTCGGCATCGACGGCAACACCGTGCTGGCCTCGCTGAAGGCGATGATCAGCGCCGTCAACCGCTCGCAGCGCGGCTAATTCGAACGGGTGGTATGCGAAGGGCCGTCCCGCGGGACGGCCCTTCGCCGTGTCAACAGGGCGTTGTGTCCTGCGCCACATTTTTTCGAATCGGAAGCCGTTCGAGGTACTGACACGTGCCGGTAACCGTGGCAACATCGACCCACCGGAGAACCGGGTCGGTGGGACGGCTCGGTGTCCGGTCGCGTGACCTGCCCATTGTCGAGCAGGCCGCCTGCCATGTCTGGGGAGTGGCGCCGTGACCAGGTTGTGGGGTGTTCGCCCGAGATGGCGGACTGACGTTCTCGGCGACTTCTTCTGCCCGGGCTGTGGCGGGGACCGCAACTACCGCCGGCAGCACGGCCGGCGGTGGCTGCGGTTGCTGGGCACCCCGGTGCTCCCGCTCGGACCGGTGATCGGCAGTGTCCAGTGCACCGGCTGCCACGGCCGGTACGGCGTGGAGAGCCTGGAGCAGCCCACCAGTGTGCGTCTCGGCTCGATGCTGCGGGACGCCCAGTACACCATCGCGCTGGCCCTGCTCGCGGCCGGCGGCACCGCCCACCGGGCGGCCCGCGAGGCGGCCTGCGCGACGGTGCGCGAGGCCGGGTTCGAGGACTGCGGCGAGGCCCAGGTGCTGGCCGCGCTCGCCGCGCTCTCCGGGCTCGGCGGCGAGCTCTACGACGCCCACGGGATGTCCGGCGGCCTGGCCGTGGAGCTCCACGCGGTGCTCGAACCGCTCACCCCGCACCTGGCCCACGCCGGCCGCGAGCGGCTGCTGCTGCAGGGCGCGGCGATCGCCCTGGCCGACGGCCGCTACCTGCCGCAGGAGCGCGAGGCGCTGGCCGCGGTCGGGTGCTGCCTGGACCTTCCGCAGGCCCGGGTCGGGGCGCTGCTGGAGGCGGCGACCAGGGCGCCGTACAAGTAGCTCCGGCCGCCGCTCGCGGGCGGCGCCGTCCGCACCCCCCGAAGATCCGCAGACCACCTCCGATTCCCCCACAACGGGCCCGGACTCCCCACCCGGGCCCGCCGTGACCCGCACCGCAGTGGTCCCCCCACGGCCCCGGTGCGGGCAACACGGCTGTCCGGCGCCGGGGGCGGGTGGGGGAGAATGGTCCCCATGAGTCTTTTCCGGGACGACGGCGTCGTGCTGCGGGCGCAGAAGCTCGGCGAGGCCGATCGGATCATCACCCTGTTGACCCGGCAGCACGGCAAGGTGCGGGCGGTCGCGCGCGGGGTGCGGAAGACCAAGTCCAAGTTCGGTGCCCGCCTGGAGCCGTTCTCGCACGTGGACGTGCAGTTCTTCAGCCGGGGGAGTGAGCTGATCGGTCGCGGGTTGCCGCTCTGCACCCAGGTGGAGACCATCGCGCCGTACGGCGGCTCGATCGTCACCGACTACGGGCGGTACACCGCCGGCACCGCGATGCTGGAGACCGCCGAGCGCTTCGCCGAGAACGAGGGCGAGCCGGCCGTCCAGCAGTACCTGCTGCTGGTGGGCGCGCTGCGCACGCTGGCGGCCGGGCTGCACGAGTCGCACCTGGTGCTGGACGCGTTCCTGCTGCGCTCACTCGCGGTGAACGGGTACGGCGCGAGCTTCACCGACTGCGCCAAATGCGGTCTGGACGGGCCGAACCGTTTCTTCTCCCTCCCCGCGGGCGGGGTGCTCTGCGGCGACTGCCGAGTGCCCGGATGTGCCGTACCCTCCCCTGAGACACTGGTACTGCTCGGGGCGCTGCTGTCAGGGGACTGGCAGACGGCCGACGCCTGCGAGCCGCGGTACTGGCGGGAGGGCAGCGGCCTGGTCGCGGCCTATCTGCAGTGGCACCTGGAGCGGGGCATCCGCTCGATGAGATACGTGGAGAAGTGAGCACATGGCAGCGCGACGGCTCTTCGGCGGCGGCAAGCAGAGGACGTACGTCCCCCCCACCCCGCACCCCAGCGGCGCCGAGCCCCCGAAGATCCCCGGTGAGCTGGTGCCCGAGCACGTCGCCATCGTGATGGACGGCAACGGCCGTTGGGCCAAGGAACGCGGCCTGCCCCGCACCGAGGGCCACAAGGTCGGCGAGTCCGTGGTGCTGGACGTCCTCAAGGGCGCCATCGAGCTCGGGGTCAAGAACATCTCGCTGTACGCGTTCTCCACCGAGAACTGGAAGCGCTCGCCCGACGAGGTGAAGTTCCTGATGAACTTCAACCGGGACGTCATCCGCCGCCGCCGCGACGAGATGGACGCGATGGGCGTGCGCATCCGCTGGGCGGGTCGGATGCCCAAGCTGTGGAAGAGCGTCGTCCAGGAGCTCCAGGTCGCCGAGGAGCAGACCAAGGACAACGACGCCGTCACGCTCTACATGTGCGTCAACTACGGCGGCCGGGCCGAACTCGCCGACGCGGCACAGGCGATCGCCCAGGACGTCGCGGACGGGAAGCTGGACCCGAAGAAGGTCGGCGAGAAGACCCTCGCCAAGTACATGTACCACCCGGACATGCCGGACGTGGACCTGTTCCTGCGTCCCAGCGGCGAGCAGCGCACCTCCAACTTCCTGCTCTGGCAGTCGGCTTACGCCGAGTTCGTGTTCCAGGACGTGCTCTGGCCGGACTTCGACCGCCGCGACCTGTGGCGCGCCTGCGAGCAGTACGCGATGCGCGACCGGCGCTTCGGCGGGGCGATTCCGAACGAGGTCGGAGCGCCGGGCGCGCTGCCGTCGCCGCGCTGAGGCCGTGCCGCCGGCGGTCGTGCCGTCGGCGGTCGTACCGGCGCCGGACGCGACGAGGAGGACCCACCGGGAACCGTCCGGTGGGTCCTCCTCGTCGTCGGACTCAGATCTTCTTGGCGCACTCCGCGCAGGTCCCGAAGATCTCCAGGGTGTGCGCGATGTCGCTGAACCCGTGCTCGGCGGCGACCGAGTTGGCCCAGCGCTCCACCGCGGGGCCCTCCACCTCGACGGTGGCGCCGCAGTGCCGGCACACCAGGTGGTGGTGGTGCCCGCTGCTGCACCGGCGGTAGACCGCCTCGCCGTCGGCGGTGCGCAGCACGTCCACCTCGCCGGCGTCCGCGAGCGACTGGAGCGTGCGGTAGACCGTGGTCAGACCCACGGAGTCCCCGCGGTGCTTGAGCAGGTCATGGAGCTCCTGTGCGCTGCGGAAGTCCGCGATCTCGTCCAGGGCCGCCGAGACGGCGGCACGCTGCCGGGTCGAGCGGGCGCGCGGCGACGGGCCTGCGGTGGTCACCGTGGGTCCTCCTGGGGTCGTGGGCGTCTCGCACATCATTGTGCCAGCCCGGCCCGCCGCTCAGGGGTGGTCGTGTCGGACGGTTCGGAGGCGGCCCGCTCCGGCAGTTCGACGTCGCAGACCTTGGGGCCGTGCTCGGCCGCGCCGCGGTGGCGCCGTCGGGCGAGCGGCGCGGCGAGCAGGCTGAACACCGCGAAGACCGCGATGGCGAGCAGCACGATGGCCGGGCCGGAGGGCACGTCGAGCTGGTAGGAGCCGGTGACTCCGGCCAGCGCGACGATCACGCCGAGGGCGATCGAGGCGGCCTGGGTGGCGGCGAAGGACCGGGTGAGCTGCTGGGCGGCGACCACCGGGACCACCATCAGGGCGCTGACCAGCAGCAGCCCGACGACCCGCATGGCGACCGTGACGGTGACCGCGGCCATCACCGCGAGCAGCAGGTTGAGGGTGCGCACCGGGACGCCGGTGACCCGGGCGAAGTCCTCGTCCTGGCAGATCGCGAAGAGCTGCCGGCGCAGGCCGATGGTGACGGCGATGACCACGGCGCCGAGCACCGCGATGGTGACCAGGTCGGCGGGGGCGACGGTGAGGATCGAGCCCCACAGGTAGCTCTCCAGCGAGCCGGCCCCGGCCTGGGCGGACATCGAGACCAGCAGCTTGCCGCAGGCCATGCCGCCGTAGAAGAGCATCGCGAGCGCGATGTCGCCGCGCTGGTTGCCGCGCGAGCGGACCAGTTCCATGGTGACGGCGCCGAGCACGCAGACCAGGACGGCCATCCAGACCGGGCTGGTCTGGAAGATGAAGCCGAGGCCGACGCCGGTCATCGCGACGTGGCCCATGCCGTCGCCCATCAGGGCCTGGCGGCGCTGCACCAGGTAGATGCCGACGGCGGGGGCGGTGATCCCGACCAGGACGGCGGCGAGCAGGGCGCGCTGCATGAAGTCGTAGGACAGCATCTCGGTCATGCGAGCAGCCTCGGCGGGGTCAGGTCGGCGTGCGGGTGGACGTGGTCGTGGCCGGGCAGCGCGTGCAGGCCGGTGTTGGGCACGGGCGGGCCGTCGTGGGCGACGCAGCCGTCCCGCAGCACCACGGCGCGGTCGATCAGCGGCTCCAGCGGCCCGAGTTCGTGCAGCACGAGGAGCACGGAGGCGCCGCGGGCGACCTCGGCGCGCAGGGTGTCGGCGAGCACCTGCTGGCTGGCGGCGTCCACGCCGGCCATCGGCTCGTCCATGATCAGCAGGTCGGGGGAGCCGACCAGGGCGCGGGCGATCAGCACCCGCTGCTGCTGGCCGCCGGAGAGGTCGGCCACGCCGTCCGAGGCGCGCTCCAGCATGCCGACGGCGGCCAGCGCGCGGTCCACCGCCTCACGGTCCTTGCGGCGGAAGGGCAGCAGCCGGTGCTGCGGCAGCCGTCCGGTGGAGACCACCTCGCGCACGGTGGCGGGGACGCCGGAGGCGGCGGTGGTGCGCTGCGGGACGTACCCGATGCGGTGCCAGGCGCGGAAGGAGCCGTACGGGGTGCCGAACAGCTCCAGGGTGCCCCGCTCCAGCGGGACGGAGCCGATCACGGCCTTGACGGTGGTCGACTTGCCGGAGCCGTTGGCTCCCAGCAGGGCGACCACTTCGCCGGGGCGGACGGTGAGGTCGACGCCGCGCAGCACCGGCCGGCCGCCGCGCGAGGCGACGGCGTCACGGAGGCGGACGGCCGGGGGTATCGGGTCGGTCATGGTGCGGGTTCCCGTCAGTTCGCGGGGGCGGGGGTGGCGGCGTCGGTCGCGGCGCCGGTGGTGGCTTCGGCCGCGGCGGGGGCGGGGGCGGGGGAGCCGAGGGCGGCTTCGAGGTTGGCCAGGTTCTGCTTCATGACCGTCAGGTAGTCGTCCTTGGTCGGGTCCTTGACGCCTTCCAGCGGGTCCAGGACGGCGGTCTTGAGGCCGAGGTCCTTGGCGACGGTGTCGGCGAGCTTGGGGCTGACCAGGGTCTCGAAGAAGACCGTGGTGACGCCGTTGTCCTTGGCGGCCTTCTGCACGGCGGCGAGACGGGCCGGGGTGGGCTCGGACTCCGGGTCGACGCCGTTGATGGCGACCTGGGTGAGTCCGTAGCGGTCGGCGAGGTAGCCGAAGGCGGCGTGGCTGGTGACGAAGGTCTTGCTCTTGGTGTCCTTCAGCCCGGTGCGGAACTCCTGGTCGAGCGCGGTGAGCCCGGTGACCAGCTCGTCGGTGTTCTTCCGGTAGTCCTCGGCGTGGCCCGGGTCGGCCTTGGCGAACTCGTCGCCGACGATCCTGGCGATCGCGGCGTAGCGGGTCGGGTCGAGCCAGATGTGCGGGTCGCCGGCCGGGCCCTCGTGCTTGTGGCCGTCGGCTCCGGCGTCGTCGGCGCCCTCGTCGAGGTGGTGGTCGACCAGTGGGCCGGCGGTGGTGGCGTCGATCTTGTGCTTGCTGGACGACTGGGCGACGGCCTGGTCGACGGTGGGCTGGAGGCCCTTGAGGTAGATGATCGCGTCGGCCTTCTGGACCGTGCCGACCTGCTTGGCGGTGAGCTCCAGGTCGTGCGGTTCGACGCCGGCCGCCGTGAGGTCGGTGACCGCGACGTGCTCCTTGCCGATCTGCTGGGCCAGGTACTCCATCGGGTAGAAGGACGCGACGACCTTCAGTTTGCCGTTGCCGCTGTCGGCGCTGCTGCTGCCTCCGCAGGCCGTGAGCACGAGGGAGGCGGCGAGGGCGGTGGTGCCGAGGGCTATGGAGGTGCGGGTCCGGCGGGAGAGTCCGAGTCGAGGCAGTCCGATCATCATGACAATCATTCTCATCTCAGATGGAAATGATTGTCAACTCACCCGGATGGGTGAACGGAAGGTGGCGGAGAGTGGGGGCCGCCGGACGATACCGATTTGAATCACGTACCCATCCGGCCGGTAACCTGAGGTATTCGGGTACGCGCAACCAGCCGTGCCCTGACCGTGCCGTACGTACTGAAGAGAGCACTGTGGCCGCCGACAAGATCGACACGATCGTCAGCCTGAGCAAGCGCCGTGGCTTCGTCTACCCCTGCAGCGAGATCTACGGCGGCACGCGTGCCGCCTGGGACTACGGGCCGCTGGGCGTCGAGCTCAAGGAGAACATCAAGCGCCAGTGGTGGCGCGCGATGGTCCAGGCCCGTGAGGACGTCGTCGGACTCGACTCGTCGGTGATCCTCGCGCGCGAGGTGTGGGAGGCCTCCGGCCACGTCGCCACCTTCAACGACCCGCTGACCGAGTGCCTCTCCTGCCACAAGCGCCACCGGGCCGACCACCTGGAGGAGAAGTACGAGGCCAAGCACGGCTTCCCGCCGCCGAACGGCCTCAAGGACGTCAACTGCCCCGACTGCGGCACCAAGGGCCAGTTCACCGAGCCCAAGGACTTCTCGGGCATGCTGAAGACCCACCTCGGTGTCACCGAGGAGGCGAGCGGCCTGGCGTTCCTGCGCCCGGAGACCGCCCAGGGCATCTTCACCAACTTCAAGGCCGTCCAGACCACTTCGCGCAAGAAGCCGCCGTTCGGCATCGCCCAGACCGGCAAGAGCTTCCGCAACGAGATCACCCCCGGCAACTTCATCTTCCGGACCCGTGAGTTCGAGCAGATGGAGATGGAGTTCTTCGTCAAGCCGGGCGAGGACGAGCAGTGGCACGAGTACTGGCTCCAGCAGCGCTGGGACTGGTACGTCGGCCTCGGCCTGCGCACCGAGAACATGCGCTTCTTCGAGCACCCGAAGGAGAAGCTCTCCCACTACGCCAAGCGCACCGTGGACATCGAGTACCGCTTCAACTTCGGCGGCTCCGAGTTCTCCGAGCTGGAGGGCGTCGCCAACCGCACGGACTACGACCTGCGGGTGCACAGCGAGGCCTCCGGCCAGGACCTGAAGTACTTCGACCAGGAGTCCGGCGAGCGGTACTTCCCGTACGTCATCGAGCCGGCGGCGGGCCTCAACCGCGCCATGCTGGCCTTCCTGATCGACGCCTACTTCGAGGACGAGGCGCCGAACGCCAAGGGCGTCATGGAGAAGCGCGTCGGCATGCGGCTCGACCCGCGCCTGGCCCCGGTCAAGGTCGCCGTCCTGCCGCTGTCGCGCAACGCCGAGCTGTCCCCGAAGGCCCGCGGCCTGGCCGCCGACCTGCGCACCGCGTGGAACGTCGAGTTCGACGACGCCGGCGCGATCGGCAAGCGCTACCGCCGCCAGGACGAGATCGGCACGCCGTTCTGCGTCACGGTCGACTTCGACACCCTCGAGGACAACGCGGTGACCGTCCGCGACCGCGACACCATGTCGCAGGAGCGCGTCTCGCTGGACCAGGTCAAGGCGTACCTGGGTGCGCGCCTGATCGGCTGCTAGTCGGTTCGTCCGGGCGGGTTCCGCCCGGACCGAGAGCCCTCGTCCGCCCCGCTGGGGCGGGCGGGGGCTCTCGGCGTTCCCGGGCCGTGGGGCCGACGGTCGTGGGTCGTGGGTCGTGGGTCGGGAGGCGCGGGGGCGCGGGCCGGGGGATCGGGGGCCGCTACCTCCGGCCCCAGCGGGAGCGCGGGGCGGCGGCGGGCGGACGGGTCGGGAGGCCGGCGGTGCGCAGGGTGGCGAGGGTGGTGCGATGGCGGGCCTCGTCGGCGAGCATCGGGGCCAGCAGCTGCGCGTACAGCTCGGTGCTGCCCGCGCCGTCCAGGGCGGTGGCCAGCCGGACGACCTCGACCGGCGGGCGCAGCACCGCCAGCTCGCTCAGCAGGAGGGCGGCGAGGGCGGGCGGCAGGCCGGCCGCCAGGGCGGCGATGTCGCCGGTGGAACGGCCGGCGGCCTGGCGCAGCAGGGTCCGGACGTCCTCGGCGCGGCCGTGCTGCTGGAGGCAGGCGGCGAGCGAGGTCAGCTCGGGCATCGGCGCCGAGCCCCACTCCCAGAGCAGCGTCGCGCTGTCGGCGGTCAGCCCGGCCCGCTCCAGGGCGGACAGCAGACCGGGGACGGCGGAGGCCGGATAGCTCCAGAAGGCGTGGAACACCTCGGCCGCCTCCTCGGCCAGGCCCAGCTCGCGCAACTCGGCGAGCACGGCGACGGAGTGGTCGGGCACGGACCGGGCGACGCGGCGGGCCAGGTGGAGCGAGGCGCCGGCCGGCCCGTGCCGGGCCAGCATGCCGACCAGCAGCGCCGCGTCGGCGGGGGCGAGGCGGGCGGCGGCCGTGTCGATCATCCCGGTGGCCTCGGCGAGGGCGCCGGCCCGGTGGAGGGCGGTGATCCGTTCGGTCAGGGCGCCGATGTCGGGGCGGACGGGAGGGGGCGGGGTGTGCTGCTGCCGTGTCTGCCGCGGCTGCGGGGGCGTGTGGCGCTGCGGTGGTGTTCGCCGCTGCGGGGGCGGCTGCTGCCCGTTCCTGATGCCGCTCTCCAACGCCTCCAGCTGGTCGCTGAGTTGGAGGCAACGGGCGCCCAGGCCCTCGCGGAGGGTGCGGGCCTGGGCGAGCTGGCGCAGCAGCTCCCCGTCCGGGCGCTGGCGGCCCGGGGTGGCCCGGATCGCTTCGTCCAGGCGTCGTTCGCGTTGGCTCGCGTAGCGGCTCGCGCGGAGTAACTCGTCCAGTTCCGCGCGGAGTTCGGCGGCCTGCTGCTCGCCTTCCGGCTGCTGGCCTGAGGGTCGTTCCGTCGGCCGCATGCGCATGATCACCCCAACCTGTCCATCCGGATCCTGACTGCGTGACATCCTCGCGTCAGTATGTGGCGTGAGAGTTAAGAGTGCACGACCAACCGTGTCCGGGTGATGTCAAGGAGCGCGCAGGCGGCGGTCGTTGTGAGAAGTGCGCCGGTCGCGCTCCGGAGGAGGGTCGCCTCGTAGTACGGGCCGGGAGCGAGGACGGAGACGGCGTAACCGACGGTCGCTCCGGCGAGCGCGGGGAGCAGGAGCCGCCGGGCGTCCCGGCGGACGGCGGCCCCGATCACCAGGAGCCCTGCCAGGGCCGCGAGTTCGGGCGTTCCGAAGGTCTGGTTCGACCGCGCCCCGTCGCCGCCGCGCGGTCGGGGCGTCCTGGACCTCCTGGGCTTCCTGCCGCGGCACCCCGGGGCCAGGAGCAGGGCGGCCGCGGCCGAGGCCACCACCGTCCCGTCCAGCAGCGGAGCCATCGGGCTCATGCGCCCAGTCGCGCCCGCGCCTCCATCAGGGCGAAGCCGAGCAGGTTCAACCCGCGCCACTCGGTGGGCTGCTGGGAGCGGATGTCGTCGGCGGCGAGCCCGATGCCCCAGATCCGGTCCAGCGGGCTGGCCTCGACCAGCACCCGCTCACCCGTGCCCAGCAGGTAGGAGCGCAGCGCCTCGTCCTGGCCGAACTTCGCGACGTTGCCCGCCACCACCAGCTCGAAGCGGCCGGCCTCCCACGTGTCGCCGTCGAAGTCCTTGACCAGCCGGCCCAGCTTCTTCGCCTCGGCGGGCGTCCGGGCGGCCAGCACCTGCCGCACGATCTCCTCGTCACCGAACATCCGGGCCTTGCCGGCCATCATCCAGTGCTCGGCGGTCGGGTACGTGATCCCGTCGACGGTGAACTCGCCGGGCCACCACTGGCTCAGGCACTCCTGCCTGGTTCCGCCGCCCTTGCGCTCGGTGTGCCCCCAGAACATCACCCACCTGGGCCGCACCCCGTCGGCCATCATCGCGGCCAGTTCCTCGCGACTGCGGACGGCGGCCAGATCCCCCACGTGCATCTCGCTCATATCGTCAGTCTGACATGAAGGGTCTCGTCTCCGCTAACCGTTTGCGGCATATCGCCCTCGTGTCGGTGACCCGGCTCCTGGGATTTCCGCACGCGGATCGGTACTTGGGGCAGGCGGGCATGGAACGGCACGGATTCCACGACGAGTTGGGCGGCAGTACCGTCGGCGGAAACGCGATCCAGGCGGGCGTCTACAACAGCTACCAGGTCGTGTCGCCGGGCGGACCGCGCAGCTCGGTCCCTGGGCGCGGGAGGTCTGGGATTCCCGGCTCTGGGACTCCCCGCTCCGGAGCGCCGTCGCCGAGCCGTACCGGCGGGAAGCCGCCGCGGTGGCCGACCGGCTCCACCAGTTCCACGAGTACACCCAGCGGTTCCTCGCAGTCGACCCCTGGGGTCGCCGGGCGGGCCCGGATGTCCCTCGCCGAAGCGGCTCACCGGCTGCGCGAACTCGGCCTCGACGTCCCCGACGTCGCCGGCCTGGTCCGCGCAGCCCTGGCCGAGGTGCCGCGCGAGATCAGCCCCTAGCTGTACTGACCCGCCAGCTCCAGGAACCGCAGCCCGACCTCGCGCACCTCCTCCGCCGTCCACGCCTGCGCCGGCTCCGAGAGGCTGACCTCGGCCATGGCGAGGCCGGGGGCGGCGTCCGCCCAGTGGGAGACGAACCAGATGCCCTCCTCCTCGGCGAGGGCCAGGTGGGCGGCGTTCAACGCCTTGGCCGGGTGCGGCAGCCAGAGCTGGAACTCGTGGGTGGGCGGCGTCTCCGGGTGGAGGCGGGCGCCGGGGAGGGCGGCCAGGGCGGGGGCGAGGGCGGCCGTGGCGTGGCGGGTGTACTCGGGCAGGCGGGGCAGGACGGTGTCCAGGCCGTGGAGGGCGGCGAGGGCGGCGGGCCACTGCTGGAAGAGCCGGCCGCCGTAGCGGTGGCGCCAGGTGCGGGCGTTCGCGGCGAGGGAGGCGTCGCCGGCGAGGGCGGCTCCGCTGATGCCGCCGAGGTCCTTGTAGTAGGAGACGTAGACGCTGTCGGCGAGGGCGGCGATCTCGTCGAGCGGCCGGCCGAAGTGGACCGTGGTGTTCCAGAGCCGGGCGCCGTCGAAGTGCACCCGGGCGCCGGCCTCGCGGGCGGCGGCGGTGAGGGCGGTCAGTTCGTCCCAGGTGGGGAGCAGGTAGCCCGGGTCGCGCAGCGGGAGTTCGACCGCCAGGGTGCCGAACGGCTCGCCCAGCGCCGCGAGTTCCTCGGGCGTCGGCTGGCGCTGCTCGGTGGTGGGCCAGAGTCCGCGCAGGCCGGTGAGCTGGGTGTACGCGTGGCGCTCGTGGCGTTCGAGGTGGCTGAGCGGGTGCAGGGCGACGGCCGTGCTGCCGGTCCGCTCGGCGTGGTGGCGCAGGGCGGCCTGCTGGGCCATCGTCCCGGTGGGGAAGAAGACCGCGTCATCCTTCCCGAGGAGGGCGGCGGTCCGTTCCTCCAGCTGCCGTACCGGCCCGTCGCTGCCGTAGAAGTCGGGTGGGCCGTCCAGGCCGTCCAGGGCGGCGAGTTGGGTGAGGCGTTCGCGGACGCTGAGGGCGCGGTCGGCGGAGAGGAAGCGCTCGCAGGACATCCGGGCCGCGCGGCGCCGGTGGAGCTCGCTCTGGTCGTCGGTCATCCGGTGATTGTCGAGCTCGTGACGGGGCCGGACCAACCGCTTTTCGCCGGGTGGCGATCAGCTCGGCCGGTAGTAGGCCGCGATCGGGGCGCGGGCCTCCTCGGGCAGGGCCGGCTCTCCTCGGGGACCGTCGGCCAGGCGCCCGACTCGGGGTTGAGTTCGATGAGTTGTTCCGTCGACAGCGCGTGGACGACCCGGCCGATGCCGGAGCGGACGATGGCTCCGCCGCACATGCCGTACGGTCGGCAGTTGGTGTAGAGGGTGGTGCGGGCGGCCGTGTCCGGGTCGAGTTCGCGGGCCGCCCAACGGGCGTGCTTCAGTTCGGGGTGGGCCGTGATGTCGTTGTCGCGGCGCACGGTGTTGTGGGCCTCGGCGAGGATCTCGCCGTCCGGGCCGGCCGGCAGGGAGCCGTACGGGGCGTCGCCCAGGGCGATGGCGCGGGTGGCGAGGGCGATGGCGCGGCGTCGGACGCTCGGGCGGGTCAGGAGCGGTAGTGGTTCCCCTCGTCGCCCAGCACGCCGTTCCCGTGGTGGACGGACACGCTGGAGTACGTCGCCCGCATGCGCGCGGCCTGGGCGGTGCGCTGCTGTTCGATCAGCAGCCCCTCGGTGTCGTCGAACCGGCGGCACCGGGCGCGGTCCCTGAGTGCCAGGAAGGCCGTGGCGCCGACCGCCGTGCCGACGAGTGCGAACAGGAACACCATGACGAAGCCCATGCCGCCACCTTCCCCCCGATTCGAGTGCGTCCCACCTTTATCTCACGGGAGTTCGGAAGTCGCACGTGCCTTGTCGGAGGTGATCGGTGCGGCGGGACTTCGGGCATCGGCGGCCGACTGGAGCCCGATACCGGACTCGGGGAGTGTCCAGTCGGCCAGGCCGCGCGCGGTGGCGGCGTTCTCCGGGTCGATGGTGCCGTCGCGGACGAGGTCCTCCAGTACCCGTCGCTCGGGGTCGGGCGGCGCGAGGACGGCGATCAGCCGCCCGTTGCGGGTGATCTCCACGCGCTCGCCCGCCGCGACACGGTCGATCAACTCACTGGCGTGCTGCTGGAGCTGGCGGATGGGGACTCTGGCTGTCATGCGACTCACGGTACGGCGGATTGTGCGGCGGCCACGACGCGCGTGCGTCGATTTCACCCGGAAGAGCGGTCACCGCCGCCTGGGAACCCGTGCCGGCGCCCGCCGAGGGTGATCGCCAGGGCGGCGGCCAGCAGGACCAGGGCGGACCAGGGCAGCGCGGTCGGTCCGGCGTGGTCCAGGAGCAGGCCGCCGGCCAGCCCGGCGGCCGCGATGCCGAGGTTCCAGCAGGTGACGAGCAGCGACTGGGCGATGTCCCCGGCCGGGCCGCCGGCGTCGGCGACGGCGGTCTGCAGGAGGGTGGCGGCGCCGCCGAAGCCGAGGCCCCAGATCGCGGCGGCGGCGTAGGCGAGCCGGCCGGTCGAGCCGAGCAGGGCGGTGGCGAGGACCACGGTCGCGACCGCGACGAGGACGCAGGAGGCGATGGTCAGGGGGCGCAGGTACCGGTCGATGAGGACGCCGGTGCCCAGGATGCTCACCAGCGAGGACAGTCCGATGACCAGCAGGACGGTGTCCGTCCGGCCGTCGAGCCCCAGCGGCTCCAGCAGCGCGGCGACGTACGTGTAGAGGATGTTGTGGGCGAGCACGAAGGTCGCGGTGACGCCCAGGACGACGGCCACGCCCGGCATCCGCAGCACCCGCCGTACGGGGGTGCGGGCCCGGTCGGTCCGTCCGGGCAGTCGCGGCAGCGCGAACAGCATCCAGCCGGTCAGCGCCACCGCGACCACGCTCATCAGCCCGAAGGTGAACCGCCAGCCCACCAGGCCGGAGAGCAGGGTGCCGGCGGGCACGCCCACCGACAGCGCGACCGTCGAGCCGGTCATGGCGATGGCCATCGCCCGGCCGCGCTGCTCCGGTGCGACGATGGCCCGGGCGTATCCGGCCAGCAGCGCCCAGAGCAGCCCGGCGACCAGGCCCGCCGCGAACCGGGCGGCCATGGTGAGCGGGTAGCTCGGCGAGACGGCGGTGATCGCGTTGGCCGCGGCGAAGCCGGCCACGGCGACCACCAGCAGGGGTTTGCGGGGCAGGTGTCCGGTCGCGGCGGTGAGCGGGATGGCGGCCGCGATGGAGCCGACCGCGTAGAGCGTGACGGACTGTCCGGCGGCGGACTGGCCGACGCCGAGGTCGGCGCTCATCGCGGGCAGCACTCCGGCGGGCAGGGTCTCGGTCATGACGGTGACGAATCCGCCGGTGCTCATGGCCAGCAGGGCGGGCCAGGGGAGTCGGGGCAGCCGGGGATCGGGGGCCACCGGTCGTTCTGAGGCGCGGAGTTCGGAAGTGGACATGGAGGCGATGGTCTATCGTTGACATCCGTGTCAGGGTCCAGTCGGGACGGCACCGGACCGGAGTGAGGGTGGTCACACATGCGCATCGGCGAACTCGCCCGGCTGACGGACACCACCCCGCGCCTGCTGCGCTACTACGAGCAGCAGGGGCTGATCACGGCGAGCCGCGAGGCGAACGGCTACCGCACGTACGACGACCGCCTGGTGGACCGGGTCCTGCAGATCCGCGGGCTGCTGGAGGCGGGGCTGCCCACCAGGATCATCAAGCAGATCCTGCCCTGCCTGGACGCCCCGCGGACGATCCACTTCACCGACGCCACACCGGAGATGCTCGCCGCCCTGGAGTGCGAGACGGAGCGGATGACCCGCCGGATCCAGTGCCTGACGCGCAACCGGGACGCCATCCGGGAGTACCTGGGCGTGGTCAAGAGCCTCGCCTGACCAGGCCGTCCGGACCGCCGGCCCACCCGGCCGTCCGGTACGCCACTTGACCTTGCCACCGGTGTCACGGTCGGACGCTGGTGCCATGACCGAAACGATCACCACGGCCCAGACGGCCGACACAACCGCCGCGGCCGACACGACCGCCGCGACCGCCACGGCCGACGCCGCGATCCACCACACCGCCTTCGGCGCCGGCACCCCGATCGTCCTGATCCACGGCTACACCGTCGACCACCGCGTTCTGCTCCCGCTCGAACCCGCCTTCGCCGACCGCCCCGGCTGGCAGCGCCTCTACCTCGACCTCCCCGGCCACGGCACCAGCCCCCGGCTGCCGGGCCCGACCTCCGCGAGCGCGCTGGCCGAGGCCGTCTTCGGGTGGATCGACGCCCACCTGGGTGGGCGTCCGTTCGCCGTGGTCGGGCAGTCCTTCGGCGGCCAGCTGGCCCGGGCGGTGACCGCGCGGTACGGCGAGCAGGTGCTGGGCTCGGCGCTGCTGGTGCCGGTGGTGCGCTGGGGCGCGGACCGGGCGCTGCCCGAGGAGACCGTGGTCGAACGCGACGAGGACTTCCTCGCCGGCCTCCCGGTCGCCGGCGGCGAGGTCTTCCGGGCCGTCATGGCCCGTCACACCAAGGAGGGCTGGCAGGCCTTCGAGCGGTTCGTCCGGCCCGGGCTGGAGGCCCACGACCAGGCGGCCGCCGCCGAACTCGAAGCGGACTTCCTGCTGCCGCACTGGCCCGAGCACCGCGCCCCGCGCCACGGCGGCCCCCACCTCCTGGTCACCACCCGGCAGGACGCCCTGGTCGGCTGGCGCGACCAGCTCGCCCTGCTCGACCACTACCCCCGGATGGCCGCCACCGTCCTCGACGGGGCCGGCCACAACCCCCAGGTCGAGACCGCCGAC
>NZ_JBHUAF010000088.1:0-26208 GCF_042789895.1 Kitasatospora sp. NPDC056783 | reverse complement strand
CTGGTAGCCCTTGTCGAACATGGCCTCGTCGATGGAGCCGGCGACGGTGTCGGCGACCTCCTGCTCGGACGGCCAGATGTCGGCGAGGAAGACGTCGTTGCCGTCGGCGTCCTGGCCCAGGGCGTCCTTGGTGATGTCGATGTTCATGTTGCCGGCGAGGGCGTAGGCGACCACCAGCGGCGGGGAGGCCAGGTAGTTCATCTTGACGTCGGGGTTGATCCGGCCCTCGAAGTTGCGGTTGCCGGAGAGCACCGAGACGACCGCCAGGTCGGACTCGTTGACGGCGGCCGAGACCTCCTCGGGCAGCGGGCCCGAGTTGCCGATGCAGGTGACGCAGCCGTAGCCGACCAGGTTGAAGCCCAGCTTCTCCATGTACGGGAGCAGGCCGGCCTTCTCGTAGTAGTCCATGACGACCTTGGAGCCGGGCGCCAGGGTGGTCTTGACCCAGGGCTTGACGTGCAGGCCCTTCTCCACGGCCTTCTTCGCCAGCAGGGCGGCGCCCAGCATGACGGAGGGGTTGGAGGTGTTGGTGCAGGAGGTGATCGAGGCGATCACGACCGCGCCATTGTCGATCTCGTAGGACGAGCCGTCGGGGGCGGTGACGGCGGTCGGCTTCGAGGCCTCGGCGGAGTAGGCCGGCAGCGCCTCGGCGAACTTCTCGGCGGCCTCGGCCAGGACCACGCGGTCCTGCGGGCGCTTCGGGCCGGAGATCGACGGGACGACGGTGGAGACGTCCAGCTCCAGGTACTCGGAGTAGACCGGCTCGTGCGACGGGTTGTGCCAGAGACCCTGCTCCTTGGCGTACGCCTCGACCAGGGCGAGCTGCTGCTCGTCACGGCCGGTGAGCTTCAGGTAGTTGATGGTCTCGGCGTCGATCGGGAAGATCGCGCAGGTCGAGCCGAACTCCGGCGACATGTTGCCGATGGTGGCGCGGTTGGCCAGCGGGATGGAGCCGATGCCGTCGCCGTAGAACTCGACGAACTTGCCGACCACACCGTGCTTGCGCAGCATCTCGGTGATGGTGAGCACCAGGTCGGTGGCGGTGGTGCCGGCCGGCAGCTCGCCGGTCAGCTTGAAGCCGACCACGCGCGGGATCAGCATGGAGACCGGCTGGCCCAGCATCGCGGCCTCGGCCTCGATGCCGCCGACGCCCCAGCCCAGCACGCCCAGGCCGTTGACCATGGTGGTGTGCGAGTCGGTGCCGACGCAGGTGTCGGGGTAGGCCTGGCCGCCCCGGACCATGACCGTGCGGGCCAGGTGCTCGATGTTGACCTGGTGGACGATGCCGGTGCCCGGCGGGACGACCTTGAACTCGTCGAACGCGGTCTGGCCCCAGCGCAGGAACTGGTAGCGCTCCTTGTTGCGGCCGTACTCGATCTCGACGTTCTGGGTGAACGCGTCCTTGGTGCCGAACTTGTCGGCGATGACCGAGTGGTCGATGACCAGCTCGGCCGGGGCCAGCGGGTTGATCTTCGCCGGGTCGCCGCCCAGCTCCTTGACGGCCTCACGCATGGTGGCGAGGTCGACCACGCACGGCACGCCGGTGAAGTCCTGCATGATCACGCGGGCCGGGGTGAACTGGATCTCCTGGCTCGGCTGGGCGTTCTCGTCCCAGTTTCCGAGGGCGCGGATGTGGTCGGCGGTGATGTTCGCGCCGTCCTCCGTGCGGAGCAGGTTCTCCAGCAGCACCTTGAGGCTGTACGGCAGCCGCTCGGAACCCTCGACGGCGGAGAGCTTGAAGATCTCGTACGACTCGTCGCCCACCTGCAGCGAGCTGCGGGCGTCGAAGCTGTTCGCGGACACGACTGACTCCTTCTGGGTGCTTCGTGCGGTATCCGGCCGCCACACGGTGGTAAGGTCACCCTTACTTAGGCTGACCTATCCCGCATCGCCGGTGAGCGCCTCTCGGCAAGTATCTTGATGTCGAGATATAGCGTAAGGGCCAGTTATCTCGATGTCGAGATAAACCATAGTGCATGGCCTGACTCACATCTTCTCCGGGCCGCACCGCTCGCGCTCCGGCCCGATCGACCGGACCGCACCCGCCACGACCACGGCTGCCGTCAGCAGCACCACCACAAGCTCACCACCGGAACCGCCGGTCGGCGAGGGGGCGGTACCCGCCGGCGGGACCCCGGACGACGCCGCGTACGTCGCGGTCGCCGAGGTGTACGGGGTGCCGCTGGTCACCGCCGACCTGCGGCTGATGCGGGCCGGCGGGCCGCGCTGCGAGATCCGGGGCATCCGGCGGGACACGGACTGAGCCGAGGCACCCGACGGACCCCCCACGAGCCGACCGCGGTGTCCTCGGGGCCCCGGCCGCGTTAGCAGGGGGACCGTCGCCCCCGCCCGTGGAAGGCCCGCCCCGATGCCCGCTCCGCTCGCCGCCGCCCTGCTGCCGCTGGCCCTGCTCGCCCCGGCCGCCTCGCCGGTCTCCGTGGTCGAGGCCGACTTCGACCCGGCCACCGCCTTCGTCCCGCCGGCCGCCATCAGCTACGCGAGCGACCTGGTGCCGTACGGCTCGCACGCCCGGATCGTCACCGACCGCTCGGTCCCCGGGCGGACGGCGCTCACCCTGACGGCCTCCGGACTCGCCCCCGACCACGAGTTCCCGGTGCACCTGCACACCCGCGACTGCGGGGCCGACCCGGCCTCCTCCGGGCCGCACTACCAGGACCGGGTCGACCCGGTGCAGCCGTCCACCGACCCGGCGTACGCCAACGCGCGCAACGAACTGCGGCTGGTGCTGCGCACCGACGGGCGGGGCGCGGGCAGCGCCACCACCGCGGTCAACTGGCAACCACGGCCGGGCGAGGCCCGCTCGCTGGTGCTGCACGCGGGCACCCCGGCCGGCTCGCACACGGCGGGCCCGTACGTGACGGGCCCGCACGCTGCGGGCGACCGGGTGGCCTGCGTCAAGCTGGACGGCTGAGGCCGGACGCGCCCTCGGGGCGGCGGGCCGGGGAGTCCCCGGGGCCTGGCGGGCCCGTCGGACCGACCCGACGGGCCGGACGGGTCAGGCCGAGCCGGACGGACCGGACGGGTCAGGCCGAGCCGGTCAGGAGCCGAGGGTGGCGACCAGGACCGCCTTGATGGTGTGCAGCCGGTTCTCGGCCTGGTCGAAGACGATGGAGTGCGAGGACTCGAACAGTTCGTCGGTGCACTCCAGCTCGGACATGCCGGTCGCCTCGTGCATCTGCCGCCCGACCACCGTGCCCAGGTCGTGGAAGGCGGGCAGGCAGTGCAGGAACTTCACGGCCGGGTTGCCGGTGGCCCGGACGGTGTCCATCGAGACCTGGTAGGGCTTGAGCAACTCGATCCGCCCGGCCCAGACCTCCTTGGGCTCCCCCATCGAGACCCAGACGTCGGTGTAGAGGAAGTCGGCGCCGGCCACGCCCTCGGCCACGTCCTCGGTCAGGGTGATCCGGGCGCCGGTCGTCTCGGCCAGGGCCTGGGCCGACTTCCGCACGTCCTCGGCCGGCCACAGCTCACGGGGGGCGACGATCCGGATGTCCATGCCGAGCAGGGCGCCCGTGACCAGCAGCGAGTTGCCCATGTTGGAACGGGCGTCGCCGAGGTAGGCGAGGGCGACCTCGGGGAGCGGCTTGGCGGTGTGCTCGGTGATGGTGAGCACGTCGGCCAGCATCTGGGTGGGGTGCCACTCGTCGGTCAGGCCGTTCCAGACCGGCACGCCGGAGTACTCGGCGAGCTCCTCGACGATCTCCTGACCGTGGCCGCGGTACTCGATGCCGTCGAACATTCGGCCGAGCACCCGGGCGGTGTCCTTGATGGACTCCTTGTGGCCGATCTGCGAGGCCGCCGGGTCCAGGTAGGTGGTGCTGGCGCCCTGGTCGTGGGCGGCGATCTCGAAGGCGCAACGGGTGCGGGTGGAGGTCTTCTCGAAGATCAGCGCGATGTTCTTGCCGCGCAGCCGGGGCTGCTCGGTGCCCGCGTACTTCGCTGCCTTGAGCCCGGCGGCGAGGTCCACCAGGAAGCGGAACTCCTGGGGGGTGAAGTCGAGCTCCTTGAGGAAGTTTCTGTTCCGGAGGTTGAAGGCCATGCCGGGCTCCTGGGGTGATGGACCGAGAGAAAGGGCAAGTATATACGACCTCCAGAATTTCTATGCAGCGACGGGGCGGATGAGGGGAGCCCCCCCGACCGGGACTCCCCTCGTTCGGCGCCGTCCGGCGCCACCGCTACAGCCGCGGGTCGACCGGCTCCGACTCCAGCGCGAGCACCGCGAAGACCGGCTCGTGCACCCGCCACAGCGGCTCCCCCGCCGCCAGCCGGTCCAGCGCCTCCACGCCCAGCGCGTACTCGCGCAGCGCCAGCGAGCGTTTGTGGCCCAGCGCCCGCAGGCGCAGCCGGTCGAGGTGCTCGGTGTAGTCCGGGCCGTAGACGATCCGCAGGTACTCCCGGCCGCGCACCTTCACCCCGGGCTGCACCAGGCCGCCCGGACGCCCCTCCCCGCGCGCGGTGCGCACCAGCGAGGCCAGCGGCTTGACCACCATGCCCTCGCCGCCCGCTCCGGTCAGCTCCTCCCACCACTCGGTGGCGGCGGCCATCGAGGCCTCGTCCCCGGTGTCCACCAGGACCCGGCGGGTGCGGTGCAGCACCGGCTCCCCGCGGTCGGCCCGGCCGACGGCCGTTCCCGCGGTCGCGCCCGCGGCCGTGCTGTCGGTGGCGTCGGCGGTGCTGCTGTCGGTGCTGCCGGCGGGCGCGTCGGCGTCCACCAGCCGGTCGATCCAGGCCAGGTGCTCGTCGTGCGGACGCACCGCGAGGTTCGCCCCCTCGGCGGCCAGCAGCTGGAACGGCGCGAGCCGGATGCCCGACAGGCCCTCGGTCGGCCAGCAGTAGCGCCGGTACGCCTCGGTGAACGCCCGAGCGTCGGCCGCGCGCTGCCGCTGGCGGGCGGTCAGGTGCGCCAGGTCCAGGCCGCGCCCGGCCGCGCGCTCCAGCGCGGACAGCACCTCCGGCAGGGCGGCGCCCGCAGCCGCGCCGACCGCCGCGTACTGGCGGCGCAGCAGTTCCACCGCCTTCAGCGACCAGGGCATCAGCTCGGCGTCCAGCAGCAGCCAGTCGGAGGCCAGGTCCTCGAACAGCCCGGCGCGCTCGGCGGCCTCCCGGACCCGGTCGAGCACGGCACCGGTCAGCTCCTCGTCGGTGAGGAAGGCCCGGCCGGTCCGGGTCCAGATCGCGCCGGGCCCGGCCACCCCGAAGCGTCGCTCCAGCGCGGCCCCGTCCCTGGCGACCAGCAGCACCGCGCGCGAGCCCATGTGCTTCTCCTCGCAGACCAGGTGCCGCACACCGTCCGCGCGGTAGCCGAGGAAAGCCTCCTCCGGGTGCTCCAGGTAGCCGTCCCGACGGGAGGTGGCGCTCGGCGCCATGGTCGGCGGCAGGTAGGCGAGCAGTCGCGGGTCCAGCGCGAAACGGCTCATCACCTCCAGCGCGGCCGCCGCGTTCTCCTCCCGGACGGCGACCCGCCCGTGCAGCCCGGTCTCGACGATCCGGCGACCGGCCACGTCGGCCAGGTCCAGCGGACGGCCCTCCCGGGAGCCCGGCGCGTCGGTGACCAACGGGCGCACCGGGGCGTACCACTCGCGCTCGGCCGCGACGCTCACCAGTTCGCGCTCCGGGTAGCGCAGCGCCGTCAGACTGCCACCGAAGACGCAGCCGGTGTCCAGGCAGACCGTGTTGTTGACGAAGCTCGCGGACGGCACCGGGGTGTGGCCGTAGACCACCAGCGCCCGGCCCCGGTACTCCTCCGCCCACGGGTAGCGCACCGGCAGGCCGTACTCGTCGGTCTCGCCGGTGGTCTCCCCGTACAGCGCGTGCGAGCGGACCCGGCCGGAGTTGCGGCCGTGGTACTTCTCCGGCAGGCCCGCGTGGCAGACCACCAGGGCGCCGCCGTCCAGCAGGTAGTGGCTGACCAGGCCTCGCATGAAGGCCCGGACCTCGGCGCGGAACTCCTCGCTCTCCCCGGCCAGCTGGTCCAGCGACTCCTGGAGACCGTAGGCGACGGTGACCTTCCTGCCGTCCATCGCCCGGCCGAGCTTGTTCTCGTGGTTGCCCGGCACGCAGAGCGCGTGACCGGCCGCCACCATGCCCATCACCAGGCGCAGCACGCCCGGGGTGTCGGGGCCGCGGTCGACCAGGTCGCCGACGAAGACGGCGGTGCGGCCCTCGGGGTGGGCGGCGTCCACCGGGCGGCCCTCGGCGTCCCGGGTGAGGGCGTAGCCGAGCCGGGTCAGCAGGGTCTCCAGCTCGGAGCGGCAGCCGTGGATGTCACCGACGATGTCGAACGGGCCGGTGAGGTGGCGCAGGTCGTTGTACCGCTTCTCCAGCTCGATCTCCGCGGCCGCGACCTCGGCCTCGCCGCGCAGGACGTGCACCTTGCGGAAGCCCTCGCGTTCCAGACCGCGCAGCGAGCGGCGCAGCTCGCGGTGCTGGCGCGGGACGACGTGGGCGGGCAGCTGCCGGTCCGGGCGGGAGCGGTTGCGCTCGGCGCACACCCCCGGCGGGAGGTCCAGGACGATCGCGATCGGCAGCACGTCGTGCTCACGGGCGATCGCGACCAGCTGCCGGCGGCCCTCGGGCTGGACGTTGGTGGCGTCCACGACGGTCAGCCGGCCGGCCGCCAGCCGCTTGCCGACGACATAGTGCAGGACGTCGAAGGCGTCGGCGGAGGCCGACTGGTCGTTCTCGTCGTCGGCGACCAGGCCGCGGCAGAAGTCCGAGGAGACCACCTGGGTGGGCAGGAAGTGGCGGCGGGCGAAGGTGGACTTGCCCGCGCCGCTGGTGCCGATCAGGATGACGAGGGAGACGTCGGTGACGGGCAGGCGGCGGGAGGTGGTGCTCTCCGCCTGATCCTGGTCCTGGTTCTGGTCCTGGCTCTCGTCAGGGCTGTCGGTGGTGTCGTCGGTCATCGGGGCTCGCCTCCTTCGGGCGTCGCGTCCATCGCGGGCGTGGTGGGCATCGCGGGCGTGGTGGGCATCGTGGACGGGGTGGGGCCGGGGGAGGTGCTCGGGGTCGGGGAGGTGGTGAACAGGGCCAGCTGGGTCGGTGCGCCGACCTCCTCGTCCTGCGGACCGACCGGGCGCAGCTCGACGGCGTAGCCGTACACGGCGGCGACCTTCTCCGCCCAGGCTCGGAACTCGGCCCGGGACCACTCGAAGCGGTGATCGGCGTGCCGGACGGTGCCCGCCGGCAGGTTCTCCCAGCGGACGTTGTACTCGGCGTTCGGCGTGGTGACCACGACCGCCCTCGGCCGGGCGGCGCCGAACACCGCGTACTCCAACGCGGGCAGGCGAGGCAGGTCCAGATGCTCGATCACCTCGCACAGCACCGCCGCGTCGAAGCCCTTCAGTCTGTCGTCGGTGTAGGTGAGCGCCCCCTGGGTCAGTGACACCCGGGCCGCCTGACGCTCCGACAGTCTTTCCAGGCCCAGCTTACGGCCCGCCGCGCGCAGTGCCCTGGCGGAGACGTCCACCCCGAGGATCCCGGTGAACCGGGCGTCCTTGAGCAGTTCGCCGATCAACTCGCCCTGGCCGCAACCGAGATCGGCGACGCTGGCGGCGCCGGTCTCGCGCAGTGCGGCGATGATCGCGGCACGCCGCCGCTCGGCGAGCGAGGGCTGCCGGGGCTCCCGCTCCCGCTGCGACTCCAGCGCCCGGGCCTGTTCCCGTCCGTGTTCCCGTCCGTGTCCCTGCGGCGTCTGGGCCTCCTCCTCCGGCCGGTCGTCGACCGCGTTGTCGATCTCCTCGACCTCGCGGTCGTCCGCCTCCGCCAGCCGGGCCAGCTCCAGCCGCTCCATCGCGGTCCGGGTCAGCGACCAGCGCCGGGACAGGTAGCGACGGGCGATCAGGGCACGCTCCGGGTGGGCGGCCAGCCAGCCCTGACCGGCGGCGAGCAGCTTGTCCACCTCGTCCGGGGCGACCCAGTAGTGCTTGGCCCCGTCCAGCACCGGCAGCAGCACGTACAGCTGCTGGAGCGCCTCGGCGAGCCGTACCGTTCCGGAGGAGAGCGCGATCCGCACGTAGCGGGACTCGCCCCACTCGGGGAACGACTCGTCCAAGGGGATCGCCGTCGCCTCGACCTGCCAGCCCAGCGGCTCGAACAGCCGGACCACCAGTGCCGGGCCGCCGTCCTCGCCCGTGCCGTTGGCGGGCACGGCGGGCAGCTCGATCCGCAGCGGGCGGGTCTGGCCGGGCAGTTCGGGGCGGGCCGGGCAGGCGCCCTTCATCGCGGACCGGAACACCGTGCGCAGCGCCACCGCGAGCAGCGAGGACGCGGCGTACGGACGGTCGTTGACGTACTGGGCGAGCGCGAAGTCGGGCGAGCCGCCGCGCCCCCGGCCGTCGCCCCGGCCCTTGCGGACCAGCGCGATCGGGTCGATGTCCAGCAGCAGCACCGCCGTGCAGAGCTCGTCCCCCGCCTCCGGGTAGAAGACGTGGGCCTCGCCGTGCGACGTGGTGAACCGCTGGACCTTGCCGGGGTGCTTGTGCAGCAGGAACCCGAGATCCGTGGCCGGGTCCTCGGCGCTGCCGGTGGTGGAGATCGACATGAACACCCGCCGAAGTATTGCCCAGCGCCGGGGAGCCGGGCACCGGGTTTTCCCACCTCACGGGGCGCCGACCGGCGGGTCCGGCGGCCGTGTCCGCCCGGTGGGCGTGTTCGGCACCGGGGCCCCGCATTGGTTAACGTGCACGGTGTGACTGCTGAATCCACCTCGCTCGAATCCACCTCTCCGGCGACCGGCGCCGTGGCCGCCGGTCTGGCCACCCTCGCCGCCGACGGCACCGTCCTCGACACCTGGTTCCCCGCCCCCGCGCTGGCCGCCGAGCCCGGCCCGGCCGGCACTGTCCGGCTGACCGCCGAGCAGGCCGAGGCCGAGCTCGGGGCCGGCGCGGCCGAGGCGCTGCGCGTCGACGCCCGCCGCGGCGTCGAGGTGGTCGCCGTGCGCACCACCATCGCCTCGCTGGACGAGAAGCCGCTCGACACCCACGACGTGTACCTGCGCCTGCACCTGCTCAGCCACCGCCTGGTCAAGCCGCACGGTCAGAACCTGGACGGCATCTTCGGGCTGCTGGCCAACGTCGCGTGGACCAGCATCGGCCCCGTCCCGGTGGACAAGGTCGAGCAGGCCCGCCTGGCCGTGCGCGCCCAGGGCGGCCAGCTGGCCGTCTACGGGATCGACAAGTTCCCGCGGATGACCGACTACGTCGCCCCGACCGGCGTGCGCATCGCCCACGCCGACCGTGTCCGGCTCGGCGCGCACCTGGCCGCCGGCACCACCGTGATGCACGAGGGCTTCGTCAACTTCAACGCCGGCACGCTGGGCACCTCCATGGTCGAGGGCCGGATCAGCGCGGGCGTCGTCGTCGGCGACCACAGCGACATCGGCGGCGGCGCCTCGATCATGGGCACCCTGTCCGGCGGCGGCAAGCAGGTCGTCTCGGTCGGCGAGCGCTGCCTGCTCGGCGCCAACGCGGGCATCGGCATCTCGCTCGGCAGCGACTGCGTGGTCGAGGCCGGCCTGTACGTCACCGCCGGCACCCGGGTCACCACGCCGGACGGCACGGTGGCCAAGGCCGTCGAGCTGTCCGGCCAGGACAACCTGCTGTTCCGCCGCAACTCGCAGAGCGGCGCGGTCGAGGTCATCGCCCGCTCCGGTTCCTGGGGCGGCCTGAACGCCGACCTGCACGCCCACAACTGACCTGCGGGCCTTGACCGTCGGGGTCCGGCGCCAGGCGGCGCCGGGCCCCGCTCGCTGCCCGGGAACAGCTCGGGGACACCCCGGGGACGATGGCGGACCGCTCGGACCGTCTTCCCTCCTTCGCTCCCTCCTTCCGTACGCCGCGCCCCTCCGCCGTGCCCACCGCCGGGCCGTCCTCAGGAACTCCTGAGGACCACCAGCCGCTGGGTCGCCCTGGTCATCGCGACGTACCGGTCGACGGCTCCCTCGATGCCCCCGCCGAACGCCTCCGGGTCGACCAGGACGACCAGGTCGAACTCAAGGCCCTTGGACAGCTCCGGGGTCAGCGACCGGACCCGCGGCCGCGCCTCGAAACCGGGGGCGCCGATGACGCAGGCCGTCCCCTCGGCGTGCTCGGCGAGCCAGCCGTCCAGGACGGCGTCCAGCTCCGCCACCGTCCCGTGCACGACCGGGATACCGCTGCTGCGGACCGAGGTCGGCACGTTGGCGTCCGGCAGCGCGGCCCGGATCGCCGGCTCGGCCTCGGCCATGACCTCCTCCGGTGTCCGGTAGTTGATGCTCAGCGAGGCCACCGTGTTCCGTTCGAGCCCGATCCGCTCCAAGCGCTCGGGCCAGGTCTCCGTGAATCCGTGCCTGGCCTGCGCCCGGTCCCCGACGATGGTGAAGCTCCTGGACGGGCAGCGCAGCAGCAGCATCTGCCACTCCGCGTCGGTCAGCTCCTGGGCCTCGTCCACCACGATGTGCGCGAACGGCCCGGCGAGCGGTTCCGGATCGGCGACGGGCAGGACCGTCTCGTCGACCAGGGTGTCCTGGAGGTCGCGCCCGCGCAGCATCGTCACCGCGCCCTCGCCGTCGTCATCGGCCTGGAGCAGGTCGCCGATGACGTCGGCCATGCGGGCGCGCTCGGCGGCGACCGCGGCCTCCCGCCGGCGCCGGCGCCGGTCCGCCTCCGGATCGCCGAGCCGCTGCCGGGCGGCGTCCAGGAACGGCAGGTCGGACACCGTCCAGGCCTGGGGTGCGGCCTTGCGCTGGAGCGCACGCACCTCCTCCGGTTCGAGCCAGGGCGCGCACATCCGCAGGTACGCGGGCACCGACCAGAGGTCGCCGACCAGCTCGGCCGGGTCGAGCAGCGGCCAGGCCCGGTTGAGCGTCCCGACCAGCTCGCGGTCCTGCCGCAGCGACCGGCGGAACAGCTCGGGCGAGACCCCCTCGGCCTCGTCCAGCTTGTCCATCAGGATCGTGGCCAGCTCCTCCCAGATCTGCTCGCGGGCCTCGTTGTGCGGGGTGCCCGGGTCCGGTGCGTCGAACGCGTCGGACCAGTCCTCCGCGCTCAGCCAGAGATCGGCCCAGTGGGTGGTGACCTCCATGCCCTCGGCGGGCGGCTCCTCGTAGAACCGGACGGCCTTCTCGACCGCCTTCACCAGCTCGACCGAGGACTTCAGCCGGGCCACCTCCGGGTCGGCCTCGGGCCCGGCCTGCGCACCCTCGGCGACGAGGTCCCGCACGGTGCAGGTGCGCACCCCCTCCTCGCCGAGGCTGGGCAGGACGTCGGCGACGTAGGACAGGTAGGGCTGGTGCGGACCGACGAACAGCACACCGCCGCGCCGGTGGCCGAGCCGGGGATCGGAGTAGAGCAGGTACGCGGAGCGGTGCAGCGCGACGACCGTCTTCCCGGTGCCCGGGCCGCCGTCGACCACCAGGGCACCCCGGGAGCCGGCCCGGATGACGGCGTCCTGATCGGCCTGGATGGTGGCCAGCACGTCCCGCATCCGGGCCGACCGGTTGCCGCCCAGGCTCGCGACGAACGCGGACTGGTCGTCCAGCGCGGCGTGCCCCTCCAGGCCCTCGGCAGTGAACACCTCGTCCCAGTAGTCACCGATCCGGCCCCCCGTCCAGCGGTACCTGCGCCGGCTCGCCAGGCCCATCGGGTCGGCGTGGGTGGCCGCGAAGAACGGCTCGGCCGCGGGCGAGCGCCAGTCGACCAGCAGCCGGCGCCCTTCGCTGTCGGTGAGGCCGAGCCGCCCGATGTACACCGGCTCCGGCTCGTCCGCGCGGACGACCCGCCCGAGGCACAGGTCCAGGCCGAAGCGCCGCAGGGCGCGCAGCCGACCGGTCAGCCTGTGCACCTCGATGTCCCGGTCCATCGCCTCCCGGCCGAGGCCGCCCGGCGCGCGGCGCAGCGCGTCGAGGCGGTCCGACAGCTCGGCGATCGACTGCTCCAGACTCTCCTCAATGGCCTCGAAGTGCCGTTCGTCCTCGCCGATCAGCGCCGGATCGGCCTTGGCGGCGAGGCGGTCGGGGAGGTCGAACGCCCTGGTGGTCTGGCGGTTCATGGCATCAGCTCCGATCTGAGGCCTGCGATTGTGCGCCACCACGGGGGCCTTGCCGCAAGACCCCCCATGCGCTATACGTTGAGAGTGGCGAGGGGTGGGTTTGCCCCCTTGTTCCTTCCTCCGTTCCTCTTCGGGCGCGTTCGATCGCGCCTCCGGCCACACCGCGCTCCCGCCGGGCCCGAAGCCTTCCCACGCCCGGACGGGCCCGGACAGGGCCTAGCCGAGGCGGCCCCGTGACGGCAACCCCGGCTCACCCGGGAGGCTTACCGCGCCGCGGAGTTGGACCGCATCGAGTGGTGTCCGGGTGACGGCCTCTGGGACGGTTCGTTGGGTGCTACGGCGGAGGTGGGTGCCCCGGTGGCGGGCAACTGCCGCCTCCCGCCGTGCGGTCCGAGCCACCGCGGGCCGCTCCACACCGCACCAGCGATCCGAAGAGGTTCCGTCATGTCCGAACCATCTGCCACGCCGCAGTTCCCGAGCAGCCCGACGGGCTCGGCCGACGGCACCTCGGCCGGACCCGCCACTCCCAAGAGCCTGCTGGAGCAGATGCAGGAACTGCTCGCCTCCGTCTCCGCGGACCTCGCCGAGCTCCAGGGCACCAGCCCCCGGAACGCCTCCTCCGCCGACTCCGCCGGCTACCCGACCGGCACCGACACCTCCGGCGCGTCCGACCGCTCCGGGGCCCCGGACACCTCCGGGGCCCCGGGGGAACCCGGCACCCGGTAGCCCGGGGTCCGTTCCGCCTCGGCAGGCCCGCCCCCGTCGGGCGGGCCGCTGCCGCCCGGCGGAGCGCTGCCGCAGGGCCGGTCACCGCCGGTGGGTGGACCGGTTTCGCCCGGTGGGCCGAGCCGGACCGTCAGTAACGGCGCCGCCCCGCTCCCCGCCCGCTCCGGTGCCGCCCCGCCGAGCGCCACGGACTCCTCCGTCTCGGCCCGGACCGCCGCCGCGCGCAGCAGACCGGTCAGGTCCTTGCACTCCGAGACCGCGTCCACACCGTCGATGCACGTCCAGTAGAGGCTCTCGGTGTCCGCTCCGCAGGCCAGCACCACCAGCGTCTCGCCGACCTCCTGGAGCAGCCCGTCCAGCGCCCCCAGGGCCGGCGCCAAGTCCCCGAGGTCGGTGAGCCGCGCTGCCCGGCCTCCGCTCACCAGGGCGGCCCGGACGACCGAGCGGTCCAGGCAGACCGCCGCGTGCGCCCCGGCCTCGGACAGCTGTTGGCCGAGACCGGTGAGCTCCTCGTCCTCCGACTCCGCCAACCGGACACCCACCGCCTCGGTGAGCAGCGCGGCCTGCCGCGCCTCGGCCAGCACGTCCGGTACGTGCCTGGCCTCGGCCAGGGCGTGCCGGGCCGTCTTGATCAGTCGCAGCGCCTCCATGGCCACCGCTCCTCCCGCTCGCTGTCGCCGTCACCTCCCGGCCCCGGGAGGGGCGGTCGGGAGGTGACGGCTGGTCACGGCAAGAGCGTGCGAGGAAGAGCGCGAGAGCGCATCCGCCTTGTCAGAACCTGTGGACAACTCCGGGGGTGTGGATGACTTCTCTCCCCCACAAGGGTTATTCGCTCACGTCCGAGTTGACGCCAGTCACATGTTCAGGGGCGTCGGCCGCCCTCTCTCCGAGGCCGCCCGGCGCGTCCGTCGGCACCGGGAAGCGGAGCTCGTTCCGCTCGATCTTGGCCGCCAGGGCCGCCAGCGGGTCCACCCCGACCGCCGTACAGAACTGCAGCAGGTACGCCAGCACGTCCGCGACCTCGTCGCGCACCCGGTACGCGCGTTCCGGCTCGGACATCACCGCGGCCGCCTGCTCGGGCGTCAGCCACTGGAAGATCTCCAGCAGCTCCCCCGCCTCCACGCTCAGCGCCGCCGCCAGGTTCTTGGGCGTGTGGAAGGGCTCCCACCGCCGGGCCGCCGCGAAGTCCGCCAACCGCTGCCGCAAGGCCTCCACGGTGGGCTCCGCCGGCCCCGTCACTCGTTCGCTCACCCCTCCAGGTCTACCGCATCCCGGCCCGCCGCCCCAGCTCCCGCCGGGTCACCGACCGGCCCAGTACCCTCCCGCACCGCATGGCCGTCCCCCATCACGCAGTCCTCCCCAGTCACGCCGCCCTCCCCCGCCGGGCGGCCCTCCTCCCCCGGACCGTGCCCGCCCTGGGCCGGCACCCGCGCCGTCTCCGGCCGCAGCACCGTGAACCCCGAGTCCGGGTCCCGCCGGCACTCGACCACCAGCACCGCTCCGCCCCCGAGCGGCTCCCCCAACGCCTCCCGCGCCGCCGCCGGATCCTGGAGGGCCGCGACCACCCGCAGCTGGCTGCGCTCCGCCATGTCCCGGGCCAGCCGCAGCAGCGTGGCGGCCTGCTCGACGGAGAGCCCCGCGCCCAGGTCCTCGGCCAGCACGATGAGCTGCCGGTGCGCCCAGGGCACCTCGGCGGCCACGTCCAGGTCGAGCACCCCGGCCCCGGTCAGCAGCACCGCGGCGAAGGCGAGGTGACGCAGCATGCCGTCGGAGGCCTGGTCGGCCCCGGTGCGGCCGAGGACACCCTCGTCGAAGACGGCGAGGACCCGCCGCACGCCCTCGCTCTCCCGCTCGGCCACCCTCAGCCCGAGCAGCGGGTACGGCGCGGCGGACTGCACGGCGCGCAGCAGTTGCCCGTACCGGCGCTGGCACTCGTTGCCCAGCCGGTGGATCACGGCGGAGATGTTGGCGGCGTTGCCGCGCAGCCGGGCCTGCGGGTCGGCCCGGGCCCAGCCCCGCATCAGCGCGGGGACGGGGTGCAACGGGAAGACCTCGCGCAGTGCGGTGAGCAGGTCCTCGGTGGCCGCGAGGACGAGGCACTCCCCGGCCGACGAGCCGGCGACCCGCAGCGGCAGCTGGGCGGTGATCAGGGTGCCGCTGGGGAACGGCGCCCGGATGTCGCCCTGGCGGGTGTCGTTGTGCCAGCAGACGTTGACCCGCCGGTTGCGGACGTCCTGCTCGGCGGTGTCCATCAGGGTCCGGCCGTCGAGGGTGAGCGTCTCCCGCGCGATCCGGATCGGGCCGTCGGTGCGGATCACGGCGTCGAGCCGGATCAGGCCGTGCGGCGAGCGGACGGTGCACCCGAGGTTGATCGCGTCCCGCCCGTGCGGGACGCACCCGTCCAGCCCGCCGCGCACGGGTACGGCGAGCGGGCCGGTGCGGCCGGGCAGGCCGTCCAGCGAGTCGGCGATCTCCTCGCCGAGGGCGAGCCGGGACAGCACGGCCAGCGCGTCGAGGGCGTTGGACTTGCCGACCCCGGCGGGCCCGTGCAGCACGGTGAGGGGCGCGAGCGGCAGGACCGCGCGCCGGTAGGACTTGAACGAGGTGAGCCGGAGCTCCTCGACGGTGGGGCGGGGCACGGGTGGCCGGTCGGGCCCCGGGGCGCCCGGTCGGAGGTGGGCCGGGGCGGCGGGCCTGGTGGCTTCGCGGTTCACCCGTCGGACGTTAGCCGCAGGCCGACGGGCAGAAACGTGCCTGCGCGGCAGATTCATCCCAACGTGGCGCCCGGACACCGCCCACGGACCGCCCGAGCACCGCCCGGGAACCGCCCGAGCACCGCCCGAGCACCGCCCAGGAACCGCCCAGGCCCCTGGGAGACCCCTCGGGCACCGCGCCGGAGCGCTCAGCGCCGGTACGCGGCCACCGTCACCGAGGCCGTCACCTCGACCGGCTCCGGCAGCTCCGCGAGCGCGGCGGCGAGCCGCTCCGGGTCGGTGTGCCAGGCACTCGGCCCCATCCCGACGACGGTGCGCACGTCCTGCGGGCCGAGCCGCAGGGTGAACTCGACCTCCCGCCGCCCCGCGGGCTCCAGGTGGGGCCCGAGCTTCTCGTCGATCCGCCGCTGCTTCTCCTCGTCCACCGACAGCAGCCCCAGCGCGCCGACGAGTTCGCGCAGGTGCCGGGCGGTCGGCGAGACCAGCAGCAGGGTGCCGCCGGGGCGCAGCACCCGCCGGATCTCGGGCCCGTTGCGCGGGGCGAAGACGTTGAGCATCAGCTCGGCCGAGGCGTCCCGCAGCGGCAGCGGGCGCCAGGCGTCGCACACCACGGCGCCGATCCGGGGGTGGGCCCTGGCGGCGCGGCGCAGCGCGTACTTGGAGATGTCGAGAGCGGCGCCGACCTTGCCGGGCAGTGCGTCCAGGACGTGGGCCAGGTAGTGGCCGGTGCCGGCGCCGAGGTCGGCGACCAAGCCCTCGGTCCCGTCGGCGGCCGGGGAGACAGCGGCGGAGGCGGCCTCCGCCAGCGCCTCGGCGATCGGCCGGTAGTGCCCGGCGGCGAGGAAGTCCGCGCGGGCGGCGACCATCTCCGCGGTGTCCCCGGTGCCGGTGTGGGCGTCGCCGGCGAGGAGGCTGACGTAGCCCTGCTTGGCGAGGTCGAAGCTGTGCCCGGCCGGGCAGCGCAGGCTGCGGTCGTACCGGGTGAGGGCCTGCGCGCAGTGCGGGCAGGCCAGGTAGCGCTCGATGTCCTGGAGCAAGGTTCCGTCTTCTCTCGCCGTACGCCCCGGCCGGTCGGGGCGCCAGCCAGCCTAACCACCCGGCCGGACCGGACGTCCCGACCCCACCGGCCGGCCCTACCGCGGGCGCCCTGCCGGACCCGGAACCGAGAACGGCCCGGGAACCGGGAGCGGCCCCGGAACCGAGAGCGGGCCCCGGGAGCGGGCCAGGGCCGCGGGAGCCCCGACCCGCAGCGCCAGCGCCACGAGCGCCTCCGGCGCGCCCGCCCGGCCGCGCACCCCGGGGAAGGCGTTGACGTCCACGATGACCGGCTCGGCGGGCCCGTCCAGCAGGTCGACCCCGTACACGTCGAGCCCGAACACCGCGCCGACGCGCAGCGCGAGCGCCGCCCGCGCGGCGGACGGCTCCCAGTCCTCCGCCCGACCCGCCTTCCCGGTGCCGGTGGCGAGTTCGGACTGCCGCCGGGCCGCGAACACCTGTCCGTCCACCACCCACAGCTTCTGGTCCCAGCCCGTCCCCGGGACGAACGGCTGGGTGACGACCGGCTCTTCGGGCCGGCGCCCGGCGAGTTCCCGCAGCCGGGCCGGCCCGTCCACCCGGGCGACCAGGTCGTGCCGCCTGCTGTGCCGGCTCTTGACCACGAACGGGTAGTCCGGGGCGGTGAGTTCGCCCAGCGGTCCGGCGTCGGTGGTCCGCGCGAAGGGCAGCCCGGCGGCTCGGGCGAGTTCGGCCATCCGCACCCGGTCCTGGCACAGCCCGGTGGCCGCCGCCGAGTTGACCACCGGCGCCCCCAGGCGTTCCAGCTCCCGTGCCAGCGCGAGCGCCTGTGGCGTCCTGGCCTTGAGCAGGTAGACGTCCGCGGGTTCGGCCGCCGGCCCCACGGGCGGGACGACTACCACCTCGTGTCCCTGGCGCACCAACAGCTCGGCGGCCGCCGTCAGCACCGGGTGTCCCGGGTCGCCGGTGATCAGTCCGACCCTCACAGCAACTCTCCTTCACCGAAGCCGAGTTGCGCGTACGGGTCGCCGCCCGCGGGCACCAGATCGGCGGGCAGCGCACCGGGCACCGAGACGGCCGTGCCGCTTCGCGCGAGCCGCAGCACCGCTTGGGAGACCCGGGCCACCGCGTCCGGCACCTGGCGGAAGCTCGGGAAGTCGTTGACGTCCACCACCACCGGCCCGTCCGGCCCGAGCAGCACGTCGACCCCGTACAGGTCCAGCCCGAACACCTCGCCGACCTGGGCCACGATCCGCGCGACGCTCCCCGGCAACGGCACCCGCCGTTCGCGCACCGCCTGCCCGGGGTGCAGCGGCGAGGAGCGCTCCGTCGCGAAGAGCTCGCCGTCGACGCAGTACACCTTGAGGTCGGTCCCCGAGTTGGGCACGTACGGCTGCGCGATCAGCAGCCCCTCCCCCGCCAGCTCCGGCCCGATCACCGACAGTTGGTCGGGGCTGCGGACCAGCCGGACGCCGCGCCCGGAACTGCCGTCGGCGGGCTTGACCACCAGCGGGTACTCGGCCGCCGGGATCTCCGCCAGCCGCTCCCAGCGCGCGGCCGCGTACGTGACCGGAACGGGCAGCCCGCGGGTCCGCCCGATGACCGCGGCGATCGCCTTGTCCCGGACCCCGCGGATCGAGCGCACGTCGTTCACCGTGGTGAGTCCGACCGCGGCGGCCGACTCCAGCAGGGTCAGCCCGGGGCCGCCGGACACGGTCTTGAGCACCCAGGCGTCGTGGCTGCCCGCCCGGACCTCCTCGGAGATCGCCAGCAGCGAGTCCCCGGGGCGCAGTACATCCACCCGGTGCCCCCACTCCGCGAGTTGGCGTGCCACGTCGAGTGGCATGCCGTCGCGCCGGTAGTGTTCCTCCACCAGAAAGCAGAGCCTCATCGGCCTGTCTTCCCCCTCGCCTCGTGCAGACGTCCGCCGTCCCCCTCGGCGGAGCTGTAAAGGCATCAGCATGCCTGCCGCGTGCACACAAGATCGCTGCGGGCGGGTAAGCGTTGGGCAACAATCGCCGCTCGGGGGCGTGGCCGAGGTGCCGGACCGCAGGCGAAAAGGGGTGGCACGGCGCCCATTCCCCTGTTTGGATGCACGCCGTGACTTCTGACGATCATGTTCCCGACAGCCCTCTGCTCGACGAGATCGAGCGCTACTACGACGCCGTGCCGCGCAACGCCGCCCGCACCGAGGACTTCGGAGCGCTGACCCTGTTCGTCCGCAAGGGCGACACCGGCTGGCAGTACTACGCCCGCCCGACCCTCGGCCACACCGGCCCGGCCGCCACCGCCGAGGACGTCCGCCGGGTGCTGGAGCGGCAGCGGGAGCTGGGCGCGCCGGAGGCCTTCGAGTGGGTCGCCGAGCGGAATCCCGAGTTGCGGGCGGCGGTCGAGGCGGCGGGCCTGACGGTGCACGAGCACCCGCTGCTGGTGCTGGGCCCGCGGGACGAGCCGGCGCCGGCGCCCGTGCTGCCGGAGCACGTGGAGGTGCGGGTGCTGACGGCGGACGCGCCCGAGCTGGCCGAGGCGATCGCCGTCCCCGACCTGGCCTTCGGCGCCCCGGGCACCGCGATCGGCGCGGCGGGTGCGGCCGAACTGGCCGAGAAGGTCGCACGGTTGACGGCCGAAGGAGGAACCGCGCGGATCGCTCAGCGGATCACCGACGGCCTCACCGTGCAGGCCGCGGCGCTCGACGCCGGCACGGTGGTGTGCTCCGGCCAGTACAACCCGGTGGGCGCGGTCGGCGAGGTGGTCGGCGTGGGCACGCTCCCGTCCGCCCGCCGGCGCGGGCTGGGCCTGGCGGTCACCGCGGCCCTGGTCGCGCACGCCCGGGCGAACGGCGTGCGGACGGTGTTCCTGTCCGCTTCCGACGAGGACGTCGCCCGGATCTACCGCCGGGCGGGTTTCCACGGCTTCGCCACCGCCCTGATCGCGGAGCCCGCCGGGACCCCGGAGCCCGCCGAAGCGCGGGAGCCCGCCGCCACCCGGGCCTGAGCCGAACCCCGGCCCCGACGGGGACGGCAGCCCTGGCGGGGACGGCAGCCCTGGCGGGGACGGCGGCGGTCAGTCGTCGTCCTCGTCCTCGTCGTCCGCCCCGCCGACCTCCTCCCCCTCCGCCTCGTCCACCACCCAGGCGGCCAGCCGCTCGGCGACGCCCGACACCCCGATCCGCCCCTCGCGGATGGCCCGGGAGAGGCTGCGCACCTCGCGGGCGGTGGTGGCGACGGTGCAGCCGCTGGCGACCAGGTAGGCGTAGGCGACGGCGGTCGCGAAGAGTTCGTTGGTCTTCTCCAGGGCGGGCACCCGGATCAGCTGGTGCATCAGCGCGGCGGCGCGGTCCTGCGGTTCGGGGTAGACGGCGATGTCGAATATCTCGGCCTGGTGGCGGGTGACGGCCGCGAGCAGCGAGCCGTAGTCGGCGACCTGCGGGTCACCGGGTGTGTACTGCTCGGCGGTCATGAGCAGCCACGAGAGGTCGACCTCCAGCTTCAACGGCGCACGTCCTGGAGGTCGCTCGGCTCCCCGAACTCGGCGAGGAAGGCCGACTCGTACTCCTTCATGAACTGAGCGGCCGCGTCCACGAAGGCCCGTCCGGACTCGCCCATGTCCTGCTGGACCAGGCGCTCGATGTACTGGTTCATGCTGATCCCCTGCTGCTCCGCCCGCTCCCGGGCCATCTCGGCGGTCGTGGCGTCGACCCGCACGTTCAGCTGCTTCTTACCCATGCCGCTCAAGCTAGCGCTCAAGTGCTAGCACAACAAGGGCGCACGCACACCGCCCGCACACCTGCCGCACGCCCTCGCGCAACCTCGCCGTCATCGGCCAGCACCGACGGCCCGCACCGACGGCCCGTCCCGCGACCGGCGCCATCGGAGACCGAGGGCCGCCCGCGTCCCCGGCGGCGGAGTGAGACTTGAAGAGTGCAGCACCGTCCGGGACTCTGAAACTCCCCCGAGCGATCCCCGAGCGGCTGGTGCGGAGGCCCACAGATGACAGCCATGTTCGACCAGGAGCTGCGCGAGCAGCTCGACCAAGCCCGCCGGGACCTTGCGGCGGCCCGGACCGAAGGCGACGCCGATGGCGTCCAGGCCTACGAGGGCCGGGTCGCCTCGCTGCTACGGCTCGCCGCCCAGCACGGCATCGACCTCCCGCACAGCGTCGACGAGGAGGAGCACAACGAGTAGCCGGCCCGAGGAGGAGCACAACGAGTAACCGGCTCCAGGAAGCGCCGGAGGCGGCCACCCCGAACGGGTGACCGCCTCCTGCCGTGCCGTGCGCCCGAGGGCCCGGGATCACTCTCCGGCCGGCTCCAGGATCGCCACGCACTCGAAGTGGTGCGTCATCGGGAACAGGTCGAAGGCCCGCAGCGACACCAGCCGGTAGCCGCCCTCGCGGAAGAACTTCAGGTCCCGGGCCAGCGCCGCCGGGTCGCAGGCCACGTACGCGATCCGGCGCGCCTCCAGGCCGACCAGGTGCGCGACGGTCTCGCGACCGGCGCCCGAGCGCGGCGGGTCCAGCACGATCAGGTCGGTGGCGGTGATGCCGGTGCGCGGCAGCAGCGTCTCGACCCGGTCGCACTCGACCCGCACGTTCTCCAGCGCGGCCAGGTTGTGCCGGGCGTCGGCCACGGCCTGCTTGGAGGACTCGATGCCGAGCACCGCGCCGTCCTCGCCGACCCGGTCGGCCAGCGCGCCCGCGAACAGGCCGACGCCGCAGTACAGGTCGAGCGCGTTCTCGCCCCACTGCGGGTCCAGGCCCTCCAGCACCGCGTCGACCAGGGTCTCCGGCGCCTCCGGGTGGATCTGCCAGAAGCCGCCGTTGCTGACCCGCCAGGTCCGGCCGGCCGCCCGCTCGCGCACGAAGCCGCGCCCGTGCACCTTGTGCACGTCACCCTGGTCGTCGATCCGGGCGATCGACACCGGCTTGTCCAGCTCGACCAGCGGCAGCTGGGCTCCCTCGCGCGGGGTCAGCACCACCTGGCGGTCCGAGGAGCCGCTCGCGGCGATCGCCTCGACGCTCGCCACGCCCGACCAGTCGCGGGCCTCGATGCCCAGCTCGGTGACGCCCTCGGCGGCGATCAGGCAGCGGTCGATCGGCTGCACGTCGTGCGAGCGGTGCTTGCGCAGGCCGACCTTGCCGGTCTCCGCGTCCACCGCGTACTGCACCCGGGTGCGCCAGGCCGGCACCTGCCCGGCCGGCAGCTTGCCGCCGACCGGCTCGACGCTGCCGTCCCAGCCCGCCTCGGCCGGGGTGAGCCCGGCCAGCTTGGCCAGCTGCTCGGTCAGCACCGCCGCCTTGAGCTTGCGCTGCCCGCCCGGGGTGACGTGCTGCCAGTCGCAGCCGCCGCACTTGCCCGGCCCGGAGAACGGGCACGGCGCCTCGATCCGGTCCTTGGCGGGCTCCAGCACCTCCACCGCGTCGGCCCGCAGGAACCGCGAGGTGGTGGTCCCGTCGGTCACCAGCGCGACGACCTTCTCACCGGGCAGTGCGTGCCGCACGAACAGCACCCGACCCTCGTGCCGGGCCACGCAGTGCCCGCCGCCGTGCGCGACCGGGCCGACCTCGACCTCGTAGCGCTGCCCGGCCAGCGGCTCGCCGGAGGGCGCCTCGGGCCGCGACGGCCGGGCGGCGGCGGTGCGCAGCGCCTTGGGCGGCCGCACCGCCTGCTTGCGCGGCGCCTTGCGGTCGGCCCCGGCGGCGCCCTTCGAAGCGTCCTGGCCGGCCCCCTTCGCCGTGCCCGGGCCGGAGCCCTTCCCGGCGGCCTTGCGCGCGCCCTTGCCGCCCTCCTTGCCCGCGGCCTTGCCGGCCGTCGGCCCGACGGGCTCCCGGTCCTCCCGTTCGCCGGGGACGATCGGCGCGGTGCGCGCGGTGAGGCCGTCGCGGTCGGTGGCCTCCGGACGGGCCGGCCGGCCCCAGCGCGGCCGGGAGACCTTCCCGGGCTGGGAGCCGCCCCGGCGGGCGCCCTTGCCGGAGGCGCCGGAGGAGCGGGACGGATTGTTGCGGGTCACTGGGAGGAGTCCTTGCTGCGGTCGGGGGTGTCACCGGCGTTCGTACCGGTGGAGACGGAATCCTTCGACTTTACGGCCTTCGGCGCCCGGGGCTCGCCACGACGGACGGCACCCGGCGCCGACCAGGCCTTCTGCGGCTTGCGCCGTTCCGAGGACTCCAGCTGCCACGGCACCGAGGTGACCATCACCCCGGGCTTGAACAGCAGCCGTCCCTTGAGCCGCAGCGCGCTCTGGTTGTGCAGCAGGTGCTCGTACCAGTGGCCGACCACGTACTCCGGGATGTAGACCGAGACCACGTCGCGCGGGCTGCTGCGCCGCAGGTTCTTCACGTAGTCCAGGACCGGCCCGGTGATCTCGCGGTACGGCGAGTCCAGCACCTTGAGCGGCACCTCGATGCCGCGCTCGTCCCACTCCCGCCGCAGCACCGCGGTGTCGTCCGGGTCGACGTTGACCGTGACGGCCTCCAGCGTGTGGGCCCGGGCCAGCCTGGCGTACGCGAGGGCGCGCAGCGCCGGCTTGTGCAGCTTGGAGACCAGCACGATGGCGTGCACCCTGGTGGGCAGCACCACGTCGTCCGGCACCTCGGCGGCGATGAGTTCCTCGGAGACCCGGTCGTAGTGACGCCGGATGCCCTTCATCATCACGAACAGCGCGGCCATCGCGGCGATCGCGATCCAGGCGTGGCTGATCTTGGTGACCAGGACGACGATCAGCACGGCCATGGTCATCACCAGGCCGAAGGCGTTGATCGCCCGGCTGCGCTGCATGTGGCGGCGCTTGGACTGGTCGGTCTCGGTGCGCAGCAGCCTGGTCCAGTGCCGGATCATGCCGGACTGGCTCATGTTGAAGGCGACGAAGACGCCGACGATGTAGAGCTGGATCAGCCGGTTCGGGTCGGCGTTGAAGGCCAGGATCAGCAGGATCGCGGCGATCGCCAGCAGGATGATGCCGTTGGAGAAGGCCAGCCGGTCGCCGCGGGTGTGCAGCTGGCGCGGCAGGTAGCGGTCCTGGGCGAGGATCGAGCCGAGCACCGGGAAGCCGTTGAAGGCGGTGTTGGCGGCGAGCACCAGGATCAGTCCGGTGACACCGGCCACGAAGTAGAAGCCGGGCGTGAAGTTGCTGAACACTGCCTCGCTGATCTGCGCCAGCGCGGTCTTCTGGTGGTAGCCCGGCGAGGCGCCGACCAGCTGCTCGGTCGGGTTCTCGGCCATCTGGACACCGGTCAGCCGGGCCAGCCAGATGATGCCCATGAACATCACGACGGCGACGCTCGCCATCATCAGCAGCGTGGTGGCGGCGTTCTTGCTCTTCGGCTTGCGGAAGGCCGGCACGCCGTTGGAGATCGCCTCCACGCCGGTGAGCGCGGCACAGCCGGAGGAGAAGGACTTCAGCAGCAGGAACACCATCGCGAAGCCGGCCAGCGAGTCGTTGCCCGGGGTGGCGGCGAGGTGGAAGCCGGAGCTCTCGGAGGGCATGTCCTGGCCGAGAGCGAAGTGCCGGAACACCCCGTAGCCGACCATCCCGATCACGCCGACCATGAAGGCGTAGGTGGGAACGGCGAAGGCGCTTCCGGACTCACGGACCCCGCGCAGGTTCATGCCCATCAGCAGGACGACCACGACCACCGACAGGAGCGGTTCGTGGCCGCGCAGCGCGGGCACGGCGGAGACGACGTTGGCGACGCCCGAGGTGGTGGACACGGCCACGGTGAGCACGTAGTCGACCATCAGCGCGCTGGCGACCACCAGACCGGCGGCCGGACCGTGGTTGACGGTCGCGACCTCGTAGTCGCCACCACCGCTGGGGTAGGCGTGCACGTTCTGCCGGTACGACGCGACCACGGCGAGCATCACGATCGCCACGACGACGCCGATCTGCCAGGAGAAGTGGATCGCCGAGGCGCCCGCGATGGAGAGGGTGAGCAGGATCTCCTCGGGGGCGTACGCGACCGAGGAGAGCGCGTCCGAGGCGAACACGGGCAGCGCGATCCGCTTGGGCAGAAGCGTCTCGCCCAGCTTGTCGCTGCGTAGGGCGCGCCCGATCAGGATGCGTTTCGGAAGGTCAGTCGGCATAGGCACGTTAAGGAATCGTAGGGGCTTCCAGGTCAAGGCTCCGCCGTTTGTCCCCCCCTTCGTCGCGACTGTGTTCGGTGGACCGGCTAGCGTGTCGGATACGAGTCGGCAGGCAACACTCTGGTTGTCCAGCGTTGCCGGGTCGGCGCCCCCACGATGACCCTCGTCCCGGACGACCGGGCGGGAAACGGAGTTGAACGGTGTTTGCGCAGGTCAAGAGCCCTTCGGGACGGGTGAGGTAAGCGCCGGTGCACATCGTCATCATGGGCTGCGGCCGCGTGGGCTCGGCCCTCGCCAGAGCGCTGGAGAAACAGGGCCACTCGGTGGCCGTGGTCGACCAGGACCCGACCGCCTTCCGCAGGCTGGGCGCCGGGTTCAACGGGCGCCGGGTGACCGGCGTCGGCTTCGACCAGGACACCCTGCGCGAGGCGGGCATCGAGGAGGCCGGCGCCTTCGCCGCGGTCTCCAGCGGTGACAACTCCAACATCATCGCCGCACGGGTGGCCCGGGAGAACTTCGGCGTCGAGAACGTCGCCGCCCGGATCTACGACCCCCGCCGCGCCGAGGTGTACCAGCGGCTGGGCATCCCCACCGTGGCGACGGTCCGCTGGACCGCCGACCAGATGCTGCGCCGGCTGCTGCCGAGCGGCGCCGAGCCGCTGTGGCAGGACCCGAGCGGTGGCGTGCAGCTCGCCGAGGTCGCGTACGACCCGCGCTGGATCGGCCACCGGGTCAGCAAGCTGGAGGAGGCCTCCGGCACCCGGGTGGCGTTCGTCACCCGGCTCGGCGAGGGGGTCCTCCCCTCGCCGCAGATGGTGGTCCAGGAGGGCGACCTGGTGCACGTGATGCTGCGCCGGGCCGACCTGACGGCGGTCGAGGCCGCGTTCGCGCAGGGGCCGAAGGAGGAGGGTCACTGATGCGGGTCGCCATTGCCGGGGCCGGTGCCGTGGGCCGCTCGATCGCGGGCGAGCTGCTGGAGAACGGCCACGAGGTCCTGCTGATCGACAAGAACCCCAACTCCATCTCGGTGGAGCGGGTCCCGATGGCGGAGTGGCTGCTGGCCGACGCCTGTGAGATCACCTCGCTGGACGAGGCAGCGCTGCAGCGCTGCCACGTGGTGATCGCCGCGACCGGTGACGACAAGGTCAACCTGGTCGTCTCGCTGCTCGCCAAGACCGAGTACGCGGTGCCGCGGGTGGTCGCCCGGGTGAACAACCCCAAGAACGAGTGGCTCTTCAACGAGTCCTGGGGCGTGGATGTCGCCGTCTCCACCCCGCGTCTGATGTCCGCGCTGGTCGAGGAGGCGGTCAGTGTCGGCGACCTGGTCCGCCTGATGCGCTTCAGCCAGGGCAACGCCAACCTGGTCGAGCTGACCCTGGCCTCCGACACCGAGCTGGTCGGCACCCGGGTGGGCGACGTGGCCTGGCCTCAGGACACCGCCCTGGTGACCATCATCCGCGAGGGCCGGGTGCTGGTGCCGGGCAAGGACGACACCCTGGAGGGCGGCGACGAGCTGCTCTTCGTCGCCGCGCAGGAGCGCGAGGAGGAGCTGGAGCAGCTGCTGTCGCCCATCTCGGGCGCCCAGTAGCCGTCCGGCGCACAGCGGAAGGGCCCGCACCCCTCGCC
>NZ_JBHUAF010000087.1:0-26492 GCF_042789895.1 Kitasatospora sp. NPDC056783 | reverse complement strand
GGACGGGGTGATGGTCTCCACCGGCGTCTTCGCCGACCGGTCCGGGGCCGAGGAATCGGTCAGGCAGGCGAGGCGAGCAGGCCTCAGCCGGGGAGGATGAGGACCAGGGGCGCGGACCCCTCAAGCAGGTACGGGTGTTCGGGGAAGTAGTAGATGTGGCGGTGGCCGCCGGCCTCGGTGGCCATGGCGGAGGTCATGGCGTCGAGCTGGTCGGCGAAGAGGCTCCTGGAGACGGGATCGCCGCTGATCGCGAGGATCTGACGCTGGGAGTCGATCCGTATCAGCACCCCTGGCTTGGTGGTCTCGCTGATCTCGACCCCGGCCAAGCGCTCGCAGGGTGGTGTGGGGGAAGATTCGATGCTGCCGAGGAACCCCTTGCCCTCGGCCATCGCACGTGCCAAGGACCCCAATTCGGCTGCTGAACCGGTGAGTTCCACTTCGTCGAAGACGGGGTCGGACTCAAGATTCACGAGGTGTTGTTCCTGCCAAGTCGGGATGCCTGCCCGCTCGTTGGGATCCAACGAGCGGGCAGGGGTGGTCAGGTGAGACGGTCGAACTCGCCGGCCTTGGCGCCGAGGAGGAAAGCGCGGAGCTTGGCGGTTGTGGTGATGATGACGAGGGAGGGGTCGTCGGATTCACGAACGTGGCGGAGATCCTCGGCTCCTTGGGCCAGTTCGAGGCAGTTGTCGGCGCCTTCTGCGTCGCTGTACGACGACTTCTGCCAGGCGAGGTGGGACATCGGACGCCTTTCAGGTTTGGAGCTCGTAGAGGAGGTGGTGAATGAGTCCCCAAGAGTCACGTGTATCGAGCTTACGCAAGGCATCGCTGCGATCGACAGGCGATAGGGCCAGCTCGCTCAGCTGCTGGAACTTCCTGGCGTAGACGTCGATCTCGGCCGCCTCGCCGAGATGCTCGGCTCGTTTGGGCCCGGACAGGATGATGGTTGACAGCTCATGGCATCCGGGATCGCAGAACAGGAATGAAGCTGAGAGAGGAGCATGCTTCGGTGCCGTGAATGGCAGCACCTGGATGCTGACATTCGGCATCTCTGCCATGCCGAGCAGGTGGAGGAGTTGGGCCCTCATCGCCGCGTCTCCCGCGAAGCGCATGCGTAGGGCGGCTTCATGGATGACGAAACTGAATTGCTTGTCGTCGGCGAGGATGCGTTGTCGATCCATCCGGAAGCGGACCTGCGTCTCGGGCGCCCACGGACTTCCCAGGGCGCCTTCGTAGATCGCCATCGCGTAGTCGGGTAGCTGTAGGACTCCAGGGATGTAGAGGGAGTCATAGCTCTGTAGCCGGACGGATCGTTGCTCTGCTTCGGCCAGGTCCAATGCCAACATGGGGACCTTGCCCTCGTATTCGCTCCACCAGCCCTTGCCGCTGCTCTGCCCCATCTCGGCCAAGCCCTTGCGGTAGACAGGGTCGGTGCAGCCGTATGCGTCGAGCCAGGTCTCAAGGCGTTCGGGGTTCAGGGTGATCCGGCCAGCTTCGGTGTGGCTGACTGCTGGACCTTTCATGCCCACCAGCGCTCCGGCCTCTGGTGCCGAGAGTCCCGCAGCCATGCGCAGGCGCTGCAACTCCTCGCCAAATCGACGCTGGCGCTGGCTGATTGGTCCCTTGTATCCCACGATCGTCCTCTCCCTGTTGGCGCAGTCTGGCGCACAACTCATGCGGGATGCCACTAACGAGTGAGTCTTCTCGATTGGCTTGCAAGCTTGCCATAGAGAACTCTACTCTCAGTGTTGCACCGATCACATGGCGGAGTGTCCGCTTTGTCGATTCCTCCTCCCTCTCCTGGGGGCTCTCATGCGTGCTTGCAACCCTCCCGACTGGTCCCCGGCCCGTGCCGAGCTCTCCGGGCTCCTCACCTCCGCCGGGTGGCGGCCCTCCGTCATCTCCGACGCCGAACTCGCCCTCCACGAAGTCTTCTTCAACGCCTGGCGGCACGGGGGCACCCCTGCGCCCCTGGTCGTCGTCGCCCTCGCCGACCACCGACTCCGGGTCTCGGTCGCGGACAACAGCCCCGTCCTCCCCGACCCCCACCTGCCCGCCGACCTGCTCGCCGTCTCCGGCCGGGGCCTCCACCTCGTCCGCGCGCTCACCCACCGCTTCGGCGCCGAACCGCGCAAGGACGGCAAGGTCGTCTGGTTCGAGCTGTTCAAGGAGAGCACCGCGTGAAGCTCCAGCCGCTGAAACCCTCCGACCAGCGGATCCACTCCTGCTCCGAGCAGGACATCCTCGCCCTCCTCGGTGAAGTCCACGAGCGCGGCCGGAAGTTCGGTCTCTCCTTCCCCGACGCCCGTACGGACACCCAGGACGGTCAGGTCGTCGTCCGCTTCGGCCTGGCGCCGGCCTCCACTCTCCTGAACCTCCTCTCCCTCCTCCTCGACGCCGACCGCGAGCGCCCGTGCGGCTCCTGACCGCCGCGTTCAACCTTGCAAGTTCTACAAAGGGGAGCCCCGATGAACGCGCTCGACCCGGTCGCCGATTCCGAGGTCGCCAACGCCCTCGCCGCCGCCAACTACGCCGTGGCCACGGCCTTCAACACCGCCTTCGGTGTCACCGTCGCCCCGTCCGTCCCCGACGACTTCGACTGGCCGGAGCTGGAAGAATTCGTCCACGAGCTGGGCTTCGCCGCCGACGACTCCGACACCGCCCTCAACCTCTACCGGCTGCTCGTCGTCGCCCAGCGCATCGCCTACCGCGAGGCCGCCGGCCGTAACTCGCCCTGGCAGGCCACCCGCCTCAACCCCCGTTGACCGCACGCTCTTCGAGGCCGGGCTCTTCGAGCAGGAAGTCGGCCCAGCCGACTTCCCACTCCGCGCCGCCCGGAAATCCGCAGGACAAGCGGCCACGGCCTCCGGTACGACAGGCCGGTGAGACTACGAACGAAGATCCACCGGGTTCGCCTCGGCCGGGACGAGTACCGGGTGGTCACCCCGGCGCGGCAGGCCGCAGGCACCTTCCTCCACGCGAGCCCGGGTGCCTCGTCCATGGACCTGCACCTCGACCGCCAGGGCGCCGAGGACCTCGCCACCGTCTGGGCCCTGGCCGCCCGCTCCCGGCGCTCCCTGATCCACCTGCCGTTGCGCGCCAACACCGGCCCGGTAGGCCTGCCCGATGTCCCGCCCGAAGACCGGTTGGACCTCCTGCTCGTCCATCACAGCCTCGGCTTCCCGCCCTCCCGTTGGAAGGAGGTCCGGGCCCGCCTGGGCGCCGGCACGCCGCACACCGTCGACCTCCCCGTCACCGACTTCCCGCCCGAGGACGTGGAGCCTTCCTACGCCGACTCGCGGGACGAACTCCGCTTCGCCGGGGCCGCCCACACGCTCGTGGTCACCGGGAGTGCCACGGCCTTCCGCCGGACGGGCGCCCATTTCCACGGGCTCAGCCGCGAGGCCCCCGGCTGGCGCTTCGGGTGGCGGCCCGGCGTGCACTACTGCATCACCCTCGCCCACGAGCGCTGGGGCTCGCCTCGTGCCGCCAAGGGCGTGCCGTCGAGCCTGCATGTGGCGTACGCCCATCGCTGGCGGGCCGATTGAGTGGGAAGTCGGGCGGGCCGATTTCTGGTGCCGGTGCCAGCACCCCGTATGCCCAACGGCTGCCGCGCGGAGTGAGCAGGAAGTCGGCCCGTCCGACTTCCTGCTCCGGCGACTCCTACTCCTTCGGCGTGAGCGGAGTCAGCGGCAGCGCGACCCGGCTCTCCCAGGCCTGCTCCAGGGCGCGAGTGAACGTCTCCGCGGGCTGGGCGCCGGAAACGCCCAGCCGCCGGTCCAGGACGAAGAACGGCACGCCCGTCGCTCCCATGGAGGTCGCCGTGGTCTCGTCCTCGCGCACGGCCTCCGCGTACGCCTGCGGGTCGGCCAGGACGGCGGCTGCCGCCTCGCCGTCGAGCCCGGCCTCGACGGCCAGCTCGACCAGCCGGCCGCCGTCGAAGGCCGAGCGCTCCTCGGCGAAGTTCGCCCGGTACAGCGCGTCCAGCAGCTGCCCCTGGCGGCCGTGCTCCTTGGCGAAGTGCAGCAGGCGGTGCATGTCGAAGGAGTTCGCCGCGTCGCGGCCCTCGCGCAGGTACGGCAGGCCCTCGGCGTGCGCGTTCTCGGCGATCCGCGCCTCCGCCGCCGCGGCCTGCTCCAGGCTCATCCCGTACTTGGCGGCGAGCAGCGGCACGACCGGACGGGCCTCGTGCGGCGCCCGCGGGTCCAGCTCGAAGGAGCGGTGGACGATCTCCACCTCCTCGCGGTGCGGGAAGGTCGCCAGCGCCTGCTCGAACCGGGCCTTGCCCACGTAGCACCACGGGCAGTTGATGTCGCTCCAGATCTCCACGCGCACGGCGCCGCACTCCTTCCAGCCTCGCGCGGACCTCCCGCGCCGACGTCCGTCGGAACGCCGTCGTTCGGATGGATATTTCTCTCGCTGAAACATCCGGGCCGGCCGGTCGGCGGCCTCCCGTCTCAGCGCCGCGCCTGCGCCTCGCGCTGGGCGGACACCGTGGGGACGGCGGCGACGGCCTCGGCGTAGCGGCCGTGCTTGCTCAGGATCTCGGCAGTCGTTCGGTGGGCCTCACGCTCGGTGGACGACCGGAGCAGGTCGAGGGCCTCGTCCGTCCGGCCGTCCAGCTCCAGCAGCCAGGCCAGCGTGGTGTCCCACTGGCCGGGCTCCCGCTCGATCAGGGCCCGCGCCTCCGCGATGCCCTCGGCGTGGCGCCCGGCCTTCGCGAGCAGCCGCAGCCGGGGGTAGTGCAGGACGTCGGAATGCGCGTCGACGTACGCGGCGCCGAGGCCGTCCAGAAGCTCCAGCGCCCGCTCCGGGCGGCCCGCCCTGCTCAGCAGTTCGATCGCCTCGTGGAGGAGGTTCCCGTCGGCGTGCTCGTACGTGGGCCGTCCGACCTCGACGGCCTCGTCGAGGCGTCCGCGGCGGGCCAGGAAGGCCATGAGGCGCCGACGGTCGTACGGGTCGCCCGCTTCGAGGGCCTCGCGCAGGACGGCTTCGGCCTCCTGGACCCGCCCCTGCTCCTCCAGCACCTCCGCGTACCGGCGCCTGGCGTGCTCCGCGTGCTCGCCGGCGGCCAGCTCACGCAGCTGCTCGATCCGGCCCTGGCCGGCGAGGAGGTCCGCGTACCGCCAGGCGATGCTCGGGACGGCGGACAGCACCGGGCCCAGCAGCCGGATCGCCTCGTCCGCCCGGCCCATGCGCTCCAGGACCCGGCCGTACAGCGCCAGCACCGACGACGGCTGGTGCCGGCACTCGCGCCGGCCCCCGGCCGCGGAGCACCGGCAGTCCGCCGTGCCGTCCATGGCCCGCTCGGCACACGGGGCGAGCAGCTCCAGGACGCGGGCGTCACGGTGCTCCCCCCTGGTCAGCTGGACCAGCGACTCCAGGATCCAGGGCTCCCCGAGGTGGGGCGTGAGCACCTCGATGGCCTCGTCCACCCGCCCGGCCTCCACCAGCGCTTCGGCGAACCACCGGCAGTCGTGCGCCGACTCCAGGCCGGCGGCGTCCGGGCGCACCAGTGCCAGCCCCTCCTCGACCCGGCCCTGCCAGACCATGATCGTGGCGGATTCCCGGACGGCGAACGGCCAGCCGACCGCGACGAACGGCTCCAGGACCGTCAGGGCCCGCTCGAACTCTCCCGCCGCGCACAGCTCACCGACCGCCGCCTTGGCGCAGAACCACTCACCGCGGTCCCGGGCGGTCTCGATCAGCAGCTCCAACTGCCCCTGCTGGGCCAGGTATTCCGCCATGGCGGGTTCTATGCCGCCGTCGAACTGCCGCTGCCAAGCGAGATCGTCGAGGTTCACGGGGGCAGGCTAGGCGACGACGGCCACGTACCGCCCGGAGATAATCGGCGGATGTCCGACACCTTCGTTGACCTGGGATTCGTCACCGCGCCGTCCGGGGTGGTGGTGCTCGGCATGGCCACGTGGATCGATGAGTGGCCCCGGATCGGCGAGCCGCTGTCGGTGCGGGCCGGGGCGGCCGCGAAGGCGGGTGGCGGGCACTTGCAGGAGTGGGAGTACGAGGCCTTCGCCGTTTCGGCCGCCGCCGACCGGCCGCTGTCGGTGCGGGCCACCACCGAGCCCTCGGTGTTCGACGAGGAACCGACCGTCGCGACGCTGGAGGTCGAGCTCGGCCTGCCCTGGCCCGACGGGGTGGACGGCCCGGTGCTGCTCGGGGACCTGCCGGTGGACCGGGGCGGCATGGTGGTCGGCGACGCCGTCGGGCTGGACGCGTGGACGGGGCCGGAGGACGAGCCGGCCGACGGGCTCGCCGACCTCTGCTACTGGGGCCGGTACGAGGACGACGCCCACGCGCGCTTCGGCGGTGAGCGGATCCCGCAGCACGGCGGCGTCCAAGGGCCGTACGGCCGGCTGGACCTCCCGGTGGCGGAGGCGGCCGCGCTGGAGGCGGAGATCGCCACCTGGCGGGGCGGCCTGCACGGCAAGGGCGTGGCCACCATGGTGGAGCCGCACGTCGACTACTTCCGCTTCCGGCGGGCCGGCCTGCACCACCCGCTGAAGGCGGGCGTGATCGAGGTCGACGGCTGCCGGGTGCTCGGGATCGACTGGTGCCAGGGCGACCACTCGCTCCGGCACCACGGCGGGCGGGACTGGGGCCAGGCCTTCCCGGTCACCCTCGAAGCCGACGGGGCGGGCGGGACGGTGCTGCGCTGGACCATCCCGCCCTACGACGAGGGCGAGGAGGACTGACGGGGAGCGCCCGGCGGGCCCGCTACAGGCACATCCAGCAGTACAGCCGCTCGCCGGCCGCCCGGGCCCGGCGGGCCAGGGCGATCAACTCCTCGGCCAGCGGCAGCAGATCGGCCGGGTCGGCGCCGCCCCACTCCTCGGCCCCGGCCCACTGCCCGACGGCCGCCGGTATCCGCTCGTCGGGCACCCCGGCGAGCGCGTCCCGGGTGGCGTCGCCCAGTTCGGTGACCCAGGGGCCGGTCGCCCACGGGTCGTCCTCGTCCTCGGGGCCGGCCGGGCCGGGCTCCGGCGTGGTCGGCCACACGGCCGTCTCCGCCACCAGGCCGACGCGCCACGGCTCCCCGAGGACGGCCGCGATCAACTGCCCGAGCATGACGTCCGGGTCGACGCCCTTGGCCTCCACGCCGTCGAAGGAGCCGTCCGTGCCGAGCGGCGGCAGCCCGCCCTCCGTGAGCTCCAACACCCGGACGACCGCTGCCGCGTCGGCCGCCCGGAAGTAGTCGGTCAGCACACCCATCGCCGCCCCCTTCGTTCGCTTTCGCCGTCGATCACCACTGAAGCAGCCGGCACTGACAGTGAGCGGGAAGTCGGACCGGCCGACTTCCCGCTCCGCTCCGCCGGTGGACCCGTCAGCAGGAGATGTTGCCGCCGCCGACGTCGGTGCCCAGGGCGCCGACGAACTTCTTGAACAGGTTGATCCGGTCGTCCCGCTGGCCCGGGTTCTTGCCGTCGCACTCCAGCGCGCCGTTGATGGTGCGGATGGTCTCCCCGAAGCCCTTGCCGTTGACGATGGCGTCGTGCGCGGTCATCCGGCCGGCGCCGCTCTGGGTGTTCCAGAACCACAGGGCGGTCTTCCAGGACGTCGCCGGGTTCTTCTCGACCTGGTACGGGTCGTGCAGCAGATCGATGCCCAGGGCGTCGCCGGCCGCCTTGTAGTTGAAGTTCCAGCTCAGCTGGAGCGGGCCGCGCCCGTAGTACGCGGACTGCCCGGCCGGACAGCCGTACGACTGCGAAGCGTCGCAGTAGTGCGAGTAGTTGGCGGTGTTCTGCTCGACGACGTACCGCAGGCCGCCGGTCTCGTGGCTGACGTTCGCGAGGAAGGCGGCGGCCTCGCGCTTGCGGGTCGCGGTGTCACCGGTGGCGGTGAACTTCGGGTAGGCGCCCAGGGCGTCGGTGAGGCCCTTGTAGGTGTAGAAGGCGGCCCGGCTCGGGAACATCTGGTTGAACTGGGACTCGCTGACCACGAAGGAGCCGGCGGCGGAGGCCGGGGCGGTCTGGCTGGCGACGGCGAGGGTGCTCAGGACGGCGGCGGAGGCGGCCAGCGACAGGGTGCGCGAGAGCTTCATCGATCTCCTCGATTCCGGTGGCGGGATTGGCACTTCGCTCTCGAAGAACCTCGGCCATCGTGGTGGCGTGACGGCGTCCCTTGAAGCCCTGGAAGGCCAAACCACCCGTACGGGTCGTATCCGATCCAAGGTGTGGACGGACGCCGCCCGGCGATCAGCCGGGCTGTCGGTCATACCGGATAGCCTCCTTCGGAACGGGACGGAACAGGGCGAGGCCACCGGGGGAGCAGGGGCGGATGAGCGGTCACACCGACGAGGGCGACGAGCGTCTGGCAGCCGAGGGCGAGGTCGCGGTGGCCCGGCTGGCCATCGACTCCGGCGATCTGACGCACGCCGCCGAGCACCTCTGCGACGCGATCCTCGCCGACCCGCAGTTGCCCGAACTGCACGAGGCGCTGGCCGAGTTGTGCGCGGCCGCGGGTGGCCCGGCGGCGGCGCGGGAGCTGTTCCCGCTGGACGGCCAGGTGTACCTCGGCACGGCGGTCTGCCGGGCCCACGTGGAGGCCGCGGCCGGGGACTGGGACACCGCCGTCGGCCTGCTCGCCTCCGCCGTCCGGTACGAGCCGACCCGCCCCTGGGCGCACGCCGCCTGGCTCGCCCGCGAGGACCTGCCCGGCCTGGTCGACCCGGACACCGTGGCCCAGGCGGTGGCCCGGGCGACCGGCCCGCTGCCCGACCCGCTCCCGGCCGAACCGGCCGAAGCGGTACGGCCGTTCCACGACTTCGTGCTGGCCGTGGTGGCCCACCACCCCGACCACGTGGCGCTGCTGGCGATGGCCTCCGGCCTCACCCGCCGCCTCGGCGACACCGCCCGCGCCGTCGAACTCGCCGAGCGGGCCCACCGGTCGGCCCCCGGCTACCTGCCCGCCGTGATGCTCGGCAACGCCCTGCGCTCGGACGGCCGCCCGGAGCGGGCACTCGCCGTCTGGGAGGCCGAACTGGAGCGGACGGCACCGGACGCCGACGGCAACAGCAGCTACCTCGCCGTCGACGTCGCCGAGCTGTACGGCACCCTCGGCCGCCCCGCCGAGGGCCTGCCCTGGCTGGACCGGGTGCTCGCCGCCGAGCCGGGCCACCCCAAGGCCGGCCCGGCCCGCTACGGGCTGCGCCACGCCCTCGACGGAGACCCGGCCCACCTGCTCGGCCTGGCGGACCACCACCGCGCCCACCCCGAGCACGAGTACGCCCAGGAGCTGCTGGAGCGCCTCAGCCACCGGGAGCCCTGGCTGGGCCTGGTCTCCGGCGCCACCGAGGCCACCGTCAACGTGCTGCACCAGGTGCTCGCCGCGCCCGACACCAACCGCGACACCGAGATCGACTGCACCGCCTCCACCGTGGAGCCGCCCAGCTCGGTGCTGGCCGTCCGGCTCGCGCTGCCGCGCTCCACCGTCGGCTACCAGGCCGTCGGTGAACCCGATCCCCGGCTGCCGCTGACCGGGTCCGGCCTCCGGATCTGGGAATGGGACGGCACCGACCCGCGCCCGGCCGTCGCCCCGCCCGCGCCGCGGAGCGCCGAACTGGTCCGCGCCACCGCCGAGATCTTCTGGCCGACCGTCCCCGCCGCCTACGACCACGCCGTCCGGCTGGCCGGACTGCCGCTGGACGACCTGCTCGGCGTCCTGGTCCACCCACCGGTCCCGAGGGAGGACGAACTCGGCCGCGCCCTGCTCGCCCACCAGCCCGAACTCTGGGTGCGCGCCGTCCAGGTCTTCGCCTGCCTCGGCATCGCCCACCACCGCACCGACCAGCCCTGGGAGGACTCAGAGCGGCGCCGGGTGCTGCGCGACCTGTTGCTCGGGCCGGAGGACTGGGTGGTCGAGGCGGCCGGCTTCGCGCTGGTCGCGATCGGCTGGACCGAGCCGCGGACCCGGACGGACGTCGCCGGCCTGCTGCGGCAGCGGCTGCACCACGGCGCCCGGGCCCGCCGCACCCGGGCGGTGACGATCCTCCGCTCGCTGTCCGCGCTGGTGCTCGTCGCACCCTGGATGCCCGAGGAGGACCGGGCGCTGGCCCGGCACCTGACGGCCCGCGAGGACGCGGCCGACGAGATGCCGGCCGATGAGGCGTCGGCCGATGAGGCGTCGGCCGAGGCGGGGACGGCCGACGCGGGGACGGGGGCGGAGGGCGAACCGGAGCCGACGGAAGGACCGGAACCCCGCCCGGGCCGGCTGCGCCGTTTTTTCGGCAGACGCTGAGGAGCTCTGGGAGCGGACGCCGGACCAGGCCCTACACCCCCGGCAGCGGCTCCTGGTCGACATCGAACCGCGCGACCCGCTCCGCCGGATCCCGGCACTCCGGCCCCAGCCGCAGCATCCGCGACTCCGGGTCGTGCAGCGGCCGGTGGCAGCGGCGGCAGGTCACCCGCGGGCGGAGGGTCTGCGCGGACTCCGTGCCGGGGAGCGGCTCGGGGCCGGAGGGGCTGGTCGGACTGCTCATGGGGAGACGGTAGCCGTCCGGACCGTCAAGGCCCCCGCCGGTGCGTGAAACGATGGCCCCATGGCCACCGACCGCAGCAGCGCAGGAGACCCGGCCCGTACCCTCGCCCTGCTCTGGGGCCTCACCGCCGAGGAGAAGCCGGGCCGGCGCGGGCCCCGGCAGGCGCGGTCGACCGGCGAGATCGCCGCCGCCGCGATCGCCCTCGCCGACGCCGAGGGCGTGGACGCCGTCACCATGCGCCGGGTCGCGCAGGAGCTGGGCCTCTCCCCGATGGCGCTCTACACCTACGTGCCCGGCAAGGCCGAACTGCTCGACCTGATGCTGGACTCGGTCTACGCCACGATGCCGCGCAGCGCCCCCGCCGACGAGGGCTGGCGTGCCCGGGTCACCGCCGTCGCGGACGACAACCGCGGGCTGCACCGCGCCCACCCGTGGGTCGCCGCCGTGTCCACCAGCCGCCCGCCGCTCGGGCCCGGGCTGATGGCCAAGTACGAGTACGAGCTGCGTGCCTTCGAGGGCACCGGGCTGTCCGACGTCGACCTGGACGCCGCGCTGACCCACCTGCTCGGCTTCGTCCAGACCTGCGCCCGGATGGCCGCCGACGAGCGCGCCGCCCGGCAGGACAGCGCGATGACCGACGAGCAGTGGTGGGCCGCCAACGCCGGGCTGCTGGCCCGGGTCTTCGACCCCGAGCGCTACCCGGTCGCCGCCCGGGTCGGGGCCGCGGCCGGCGCGGCGCACGGCGGCGCGTACAGCCCGGAGCACGCCTACGCCTTCGGCCTGGCCCGTGTCCTGGACGGGCTCGACGCGCTCATCGGGCGGCGCTGACCCGACGCGGTCGGCGGCGGGGGCGCTGACGGCCGTCGGCGGGGGCGCTGCCCCGGCGCGTTCATCGACGGCGTCGGCTCACCGCCCGTCGTACTCCTCGCGCGCCGCCTCGACCTCCGGCACCCGCCGCTGCGACCAGTGCGCCAGCGCCGCGACCAGCTCCGCCGCCTCCCGCCCCAGCGGGGTGAGGCTGTAGTCGACGCGCGGCGGGATCACCGGGTGCGCCTCGCGCAGCACGAAGCCGTCCCGCTCCAGCGTCTGGAGGGTCTGGGCGAGCATCTTCTCGCTGACCCCGGCGACCTTGCGGCGCAGTTCGCTGAACCGGTAGCCGCGCTCGTTCAGCGCGCCGAGCACCAGGACGCCCCAGCGGCTGGTGACGTGCTCCAGCACGCCCCGGGACGGGCACATCCGGTCGAAGACGTCGGCGGGGGGCGGCCCGACCGTCGCCGGGCCGATGTCCTTCAGCTCGCTTACCTTCATGTCAGTACCCTACTTTGAAGTGCGTACTTTCGAAAGGTTAGTGCAATCCCTAGGGTGAGTGACGAGGCCAGAAACCCTTAGCGATCCCCCGAGGAGCATCACCATGTACGTCGTCACCGGTGCCACCGGCCAGCTCGGCCGTCTCGTCGTCGAAGGCCTGCTGGCCGCCGTCCCCGCGAGCGAGGTGGCCGTCGCCGTCCGCTCCGCCGAGAAGGCCGCCGACCTGGCCGCGCGCGGCGTGACCGTCCGGGTGGTCGACTACGACAAGCCGGAGACCCTGGCGGGCGCCTTCGCCGAGGGGGACAAGGTGCTGCTGATCTCGGGCAGCGAGGTCGGCCGCCGCATCCCGCAGCACCGGGCCGTGGTGGAGGCCGCCCGGGCCGCCGGGGTCGCGCTGCTCGCCTACACCGGCATCCTGGGTGCGGCCACCTTCCGGCTGGCCGACGAGCACAAGGCGACCGAGGAGCTGATCCTCGCCTCCGGTCTGCCGTACGTGTTCCTGCGCAACGGCTGGTACACCGAGAACTACCTGGGCGACGCGGCCGGCACGGTGGCGCGCGGCGTGGTGCTCGGCAGCGCCGGTCAGGGCCGGATCGCCACCGCCCCGCGCCGGGACTACGCGGACGCGGCCGTCGCCGTCCTGGTCGGCGAGGGCCACCAGGGCGCGGCGTACGAGCTGAGCGGCGACGTCGCCTGGAGCCTGCCCGAGCTGGCCGCCGAGCTGGCGGCGGTCTCCGGCAAGCCGGTCGGGCACCGGGACGTCACCCCGGCCGAGCACCTGGACGCCCTGGTCGGCGCGGGCCTGCCGCAGGGCTTCGCCGAGGCCCTGGTGGACGTGGACGCGGGCATCGCGCGCGGCGAGCTGGCCGGGACCCCGGGCGACCTGGCCCGGCTGATCGGTCGCCCGACCGTGCCGCTGGCCGAGTCCGTCCGCGCGGCGCTGGGCGCCTGAGGCGCGGTCGGGGGCACGGCCTGAGGCGCGGCCCGAGGTGTGGTCCGAGGCGAGGCCCGGCCGGCCGGGTGCGTTCCGACGTCCACGTAATGTCATGACCAAACCTTGAAAACGGAGATGACAGTCACCCCTCCCGCCCGCTACCGTCGCCTCGACACACGCGCGCGGGAGGACAGTCGGCCATGGCGGGAACAGAGCAGCAGGACAACGGCCGGGGCCTCTGGTACGGAGTCGCCGCGTACGGCATCTGGGGCCTGTTCCCGCTGTTCTGGCCGCTGCTGGAACCGGGTGCCGCCGACGACATCCTGGCCAACCGGATGGTCTGGTCCCTGGTCGCGGTCGTCCTGCTGCTGATCGCCCAGCGGCACTGGGGCTGGATACGCCCGCTGCTGCGCCAGCCCCGCCGGCTCGCCATGCTGGCCGGTGCCGCCACCGTGATCTCGGTCAACTGGGGCGTCTACATCTGGGCCGTCAACGCCGGGCACGTGGTCGAGACCAGCCTCGGCTACTTCATCAACCCCCTGGTGACCATCGCCTTCGGCGTCCTGGTGCTCAAGGAGCGGCTGCGCGGCGTCCAGTGGACGGCGGTGGGCATCGGCGCGGCCGCCGTCGTGGTGCTGACCATCGCCTACGGGCAGCTGCCCTGGATCGCGCTCACCCTGGCGCTCTCCTTCGCCACCTACGGCCTGCTGAAGAAGCAGGTCGGGCTGAGCGGACTGGAGAGCCTGGCGGCCGAGAGCGCCTTCATGTTCCCCTTCGCCCTCGGCTACCTGGTCTACCTGGAGGTCACCGGGCACGGCACCTTCGGACACACGGTGGCAGGCTCGTACGGCTGGGGGCACTCCGGGCTGCTGATGCTCAGCGGGGTGATCACCGCGATCCCGCTGCTGTTCTTCGGCGCCGCCGCCATCCGGGTGCCGCTGACCGTGCTCGGGCTGCTCCAGTACCTGGCGCCGGTGTTCCAGTTCCTGATCGGCGTCGCGGTGTTCCACGAGTCGATGCCGCCCGCCCGCTGGGCCGGCTTCGGCCTGGTCTGGGTCGCGCTCGCGCTGCTCACCTGGGACGCGCTGCGCCAGGTGCGGGCCGACCGCGCGGCGCGGGCCGCGGCCGTGCCGCAGCCCGCACCCGCGGAGCCGGCCGTCACGCACTGATGTCCCGGCTGGTGAAGCGGGACCAGGCCGCCGAGCCGAACACGGCGACGTAGGCGGCCTGGAGGCCGAGGTCCTTCAGCACCCCGTCCCAGTACATCGGCGCCCGCAGCAGGTCCGCGAAGTTCAGCCAGTAGTGGGAGAACAGGAACGGCCTGATCGCGTCCAACTGCGGGAAGGCGTCCAGGATCTGGACGGTGACCACCAGCCCGACGGTGGCGGCCATCGCCGCGATGCCGCTGCCGGTGAGGGTGGAGACGAACAGCCCGATCGCCACCAGCCCGGCCAGCGAGGCCGCGACCACCAGCGCCACCAGCAGCGCGCGCAGCAGCGCGTCACCGAGGCCGATGGTGTCCCCGGAGAGCAGGGTGACCTCGCCGAGCGGGAAGAGCACGGCGCCCGCCGCCAGGGCCGTCACCGCGACCGCCGCCGTCGCGGCCAGGCAGAACACCAGCCCGGCGGTGAACTTGGCGGCCAGCAGCCGGGTCCGCCCGGCCGGGGCGACCAGCAGGTAGCGCAGCGTCCCGGCGGCGGCCTCGCCCGCCACCGCGTCCCCGGCGACCACCCCGACCGTCATCGGAAGGAAGACCGGCAGGGCGACCGCGAGGGCGGTGAAGACCAGGAACAGCCCGTTCTGGGTGGTCTGCGCGATGAAACTCGGACCGCCGCCCTCGTGCGGGCTGTCCGTGTTGAGCTTGACCACCACCCCGATCAGGACCGGCAGCACCGCCAGGATGGCCAGCAGCACCTTGGTGCGCGTCCGGCGGAAGGTCAGGTGCAGCTCGCTGCGGAACAGCGCCAGGAACCCGGCGGCCGTCCGCGGCCGCCGGCCGGTGCCGACCGCCCGCGCGCCGGTCCGCGACAGCGCCTCAGCCCGCGACATCGAAGCCCTCCCCGGTCAGCGCCACGAAGGCGTCCTCCAACGTGCCCCGCTCCAGCCCGAAGCCGTGCACCCGCACCCCGGCCCCGACCAGCGCCGCGCACAGCCTGGGCAGCGCCTCCTCGTCGAGGACGCCCGGCTCACCGTCCACCCGGCCCTCGCCGGGCACCAGGGCGGTGATCCCGTGCTCCGCGAGCACCTCGGCGGCCCGCGCCGCGTCCGGGGTGCGGACCACCAGCCGGCCCTGCGCCCGGGCGGCCAGCTCGGCCACGGTGCCCTGCACCACCAGCCGGCCCCGGGACATCACCGCCGCGTGGGTGCAGACCTGCTCGATCTCGTCCAGCAGGTGCGAGGAGAGGAACACCGTGGTGCCCTCCGCCGCGACCTCCCGGACCAGCGTCCGGATCTCCCGCATGCCCTGCGGGTCCAGCCCGTTGGTCGGCTCGTCCAGGATGAGCAGCTCGCGCGGCTGGAGCAGCGCCGAGGCCAGGCCGAGGCGCTGCTTCATGCCCAGCGAGTACGCGCGGGCCTTCTTGCCCGCCGCGGCGCTCAGGCCGACCCGCTCCAGCGCCGTCTCCACCCGCTGTCGGCGGGTGCGCGGGTCGGCGGTCGGGTCGGCGGCGTCGAAGCGCACCAGGTTGTCCCGCCCGGAGAGGAAGCCGTACAGCGCCGGGCCCTCGATCAGCGCGCCGACCCGGGGCAGCACGGTGGCGACGGACCGGGGCATCGGCTCGCCGAGCACGGTGGCCACGCCCGAGGTGGGGGCGATCAGGCCCATCAGCATCCGGATGGTGGTGGTCTTGCCGGAGCCGTTGGGGCCCAGGAAGCCGAAGACGGAGCCGCGCGGCACGGCCAGGTCCAGGGCGTCCACGGCGAGCTGGCCGCCGCGGAAGCGCTTGGTCAGGCCGCGGGTCCGGATGACGTCGTCGGAGCCGGAGCCGGAATCGGAGCCGGAGCCGGAGCCGGAGCCGAGCGGGGCGGGGGCTTCCGGAACGGCGGGGGAGGCGGCGGGAACGGGCGCGGGGACCGGGCGCGGTGCGGCGCCCGGACCCCCGGCCGACTCCGTAACGTCCCCCGTTACGGGAGTCCTGGGCATCCGTCAGTTCACCCCGGCGGCGTGCTGGAGGACCGGCAGGGTCACCGCGCCGGCGAAGACCCGGCCGTCGTCGGTGAGCAGGACGTTGAGCACCTTGGTGCTCAGCAGGGTGCCGCCGTCGACCGGCTTGCCGAGCGACTTCACCATCGCCTGCGGGTTCACCGACCGTGCCGCGTCGCCGCCGCGGCCACCGTGCTTGCCGCCCTTGCCGTCGTTCCCGGGCGCCGCGTCCACCGCGCCGGGCAGGCGGGTGCCGACGACCGTCGTCCAGCCCTCGCCGATCACGTTCACGTCCGGCCGGCCCGCGGTGTCCGGGCGCGCCTTGGCCTCGCCCGGCGCGGCCTCGGCCGCCCCGTCCGCCTTCTGGTCCGTCACCTTGGCGCCCTTGGGGGCGGCGAACTCGAAGGTCTTGGCGTCCGGCTTGGCGAAGGACACCTGGGTGAAGCGGACGTTCAGCACGGTGCTGCCGTCGGTGGACGTCACCGCCACCGCCAGCGGCACCCCGTTGTCGGCGTCCACCGATATCCGGACCTCGGACAGGGTCGAGCCGGACTGGGTGGGCTTCACGCTCAGTTGGTAGGCGTTCCGCCCGGCCACCTCGGCCGTCCCGGCGACCGTCACCGAGGTGGTGCCGGCGCCGGCGGCCAGGAACTGCTGGGCGGCCTCCTGGGGGGTGGTCGGCAGCTCGGACAGCGGAGCCTTGGCGTGCTGCCCCTCGGCGGCCCGCCCGGTCGTGTGCACCGCGCTGTTGGACGAGCTGTCCCAGGCCCAGGTCTGGTCGCCGTTGTGGACCAGGGTGTAGCCGGCCATGTTCTCCAGCACGTCCACCCGCTGGCGGTCCGGACCGTCCACCGCGACCCGCAGCGTCTGGTCCCCGCCGAGCAGGCCGAGCAGCTTGGCCTGCGGGTCCGCGGCGGAGCCCTTGCCGTCGCCGCCGTGCCCGCCGGCCGCCCCGCCGAGGCCCCCGGCCGCGCCCAGCAGCCGGCCGGGCACGCCGAGGTCGGTGGAGACCGTGACCGTCCCGGACAGCGCCTGCGTCTCGGAACCGAGCACCTTGGCGACCAGCTGTTCCGCCGTCACCGTCGGCAGGTCGGGCGCGCCGTTCGCGGCCAGCGCCGGCACCAGGCCCACCCCCGCGGCGATCACCGCGGCCACCGCCACCGGCACCGCGGCGCGCACCAGGACACGCCGTCGGGAGCGGTACGGCACGCCGCCGTCCAGATCGTCCCCCGCCGCCTTCTCGTCGATCATGGCGTTCTCAACTCCTCCGGGTAGCTGTGCGATTGGCCTCGCCCTTCCATTAGAGGCCGCCGACCCGTCACCGTCATCGCCCTGTGGGGCCAGATCGAGGTGGTCTTCACGGCTAGTCCGACCCTGAGACGACATCAGGGTTCGGTCACTCCGGAGTACCACCTCTGGCATAGGGTCACGCCATGGACGGAACCGCCGTTGACGCCAGCACCCCGCCGACCGCGAACGCCATGCGCCGCGCCCTGCGCCGCGCCCGGGACGGCGTCGCCCTCGACCTGACCGAGGCCGCCGTACTGCTCCAGGCCAGAGGCGAGGACCTGCTCGACCTGTGCGTCGGAGCCTCCCGGGTCCGGGACGCGGGGCTCGAAGCGGCCGGCCGCCCCGGGGTCATCACCTACTCCAAGAGCGTCTTCATCCCGCTCACCCGGCTCTGCCGCGACAAGTGCCACTACTGCACCTTCGCCACCGTCCCCGGCAAGCTGCGCCGGGACGGCCACGGGATGTTCATGTCCCCGGACGAGGTGCTGGAGGTGGCCCGCCGCGGTGCCGAACTCGGCTGCAAGGAAGCCCTGATCACGCTCGGCGACAAGCCCGAGGACCGCTGGCCCGAGGCCCGCGAGTGGCTGGACGCGCACGGCTACGACGACACCATCGCCTACGTGCGCGCCATGTCGATCCGCGTCCTGGAGGAGACCGGCCTGCTGCCGCACCTCAACCCCGGGGTCCTGAGCTGGACGGACTTCCAGCGGCTCAAGCCGGTCTCCGCCTCGATGGGCATGATGCTGGAGACCACCGCCACCCGGCTGTGGAGCGAGCCCGGCGGCCCGCACCACGGCTCCCCGGACAAGGAGCCGGCCGTCCGGCTGCGGGTGCTGGAGGACGCCGGGCGCAGCTCCGTCCCGTTCACCAGCGGCCTGCTGATCGGCATCGGCGAGACGTACCGGGAGCGCGCCGAGTCGCTGTTCGCGCTGCGCAAGGTCTCCCGGGCCTACCACGGCGTGCAGGAGCTGATCCTGCAGAACTTCCGCGCCAAGCCGGACACCGCGATGCGCGGCATGCCGGACGCCGAACTGGACGAACTGGTCGCCACGGTGGCCGTCGCCCGGCACCTGATGGGCCCGACGGCCTGCCTCCAGGCGCCGCCGAACCTGGTGGACGGGGAGTACGAGCGGCTGATCGCGGCCGGCATCGACGACTGGGGCGGCGTCTCCCCGCTCACCCCCGACCACGTCAACCCCGAGCGGCCCTGGCCGCAGATCGACCGCCTCGCCGAGCGCTCCGCCGCGGCCGGCTTCGAGCTGCGCGAGCGCCTCGCCGTCTACCCCGAGTACGTGCTGCGCGGCGAGCCCTGGCTGGACCCGCGGGTGCTGCCGCACGTGCGCGCCCTGGCCGACCCGGCCACCGGCCTGGCGAACCCGCAGGCGCCGGTCCGCGGACTGCCCTGGCAGGAGCCCGAGGACCTGCCGGAGTCGTACGGCCGCACCGACCTGCACGCCACCATCGACACCGAGGGCCGCACCGGGGACCGCCGGGCCGACTTCGAGGACGTGTACGGCGACTGGGAGGTGCTGCGCGAGCAGGTGCTCGCCCAGGGCGCCCCCGAACGGCTGGCAGGGGACCTGCGGGAGGCCCTCGCGGTGGCGGCGGACGACCCGGTGAAGCTGACCGACGACCAGGCGCTGGCCCTGTTCCACGCGGACGGCCCGGCCCTGGACGCGCTGTGCCGGATCGCCGACGAGGTGCGCCGGGACGCCGTCGGCGACGAGGTCACCTACTGCGTCACCCGGAACATCAACTTCACCAACGTCTGCTACACCGGCTGCCGCTTCTGCGCCTTCGCCCAGCGCCGCACCGACGCGGACGCCTACACCCTCTCCCTGGAGCAGGTCGCCGACCGGGCCGCCCAGGCCTGGGAGGTGGGCGCCACCGAGGTCTGCATGCAGGGCGGCATCCACCCGGACCTGCCCGGCACCGCCTACTTCGACATCGCCCGCGCGGTGAAGGAGCGGGTGCCCGGCATCCACGTGCACGCCTTCTCGCCGATGGAGGTGGTCAACGGCGCGACCCGCACCGGGCTGTCGATCCGGGACTGGCTGCGGCGGGCCAAGGAGTCGGGCCTGGACAGCATCCCCGGCACCGCCGCCGAGATCCTGGACGACGAGGTCCGCTGGGTGCTCACCAAGGGCAAGCTGCCGGCCGCGACCTGGGTCGAGGTGGTCACCACCGCGCACGAGCTGGGGCTGCGCTCCTCGTCCACGATGATGTACGGGCACGTGGACACCCCGGCGCACTGGCTCGGCCATCTGCGGCTGCTCGCGGAGATCCAGCAACGCACCGGCGGATTCACCGAGTTCGTCACGCTGCCGTTCGTCCACACCAACGCCCCGGTCTACCTGGCCGGCATCGCCCGGCCCGGCCCGACCGCCCGGGACAACCGCGCGGTGGTCGCGATGGCCCGGCTGCTGCTGCACCCGCACATCCCCAACATCCAGACCAGCTGGGTCAAGCTGGGCGCCGAGGGCGCGGCCGAGATGCTCCGCTCGGGCGCCAACGACCTGGGCGGCACGCTGATGGAGGAGACCATCTCGCGGATGGCCGGCTCTGCGTACGGGAGTTACAAGTCGGTGCGCGACCTCCAGGCGATCGCCGAGGCGGCGGGCCGTCCGCACCGCCAGCGCACCACCACCTACGGCGAGGTGCCGGCCGAACGGCGGGCCGCGGCGCTGGCCTCGGACGGGCACCTGCCGGCGCTGCTGCCGGTGCTGGACTGAGCCCGCGCCCGTTCCCGGCCGCCAGGCGCGGCGGCCGGGAACGGGCTCGGCCGGGGACGGATCCAGGGGTGGCAGGGGTGTGGCGGGGAGGGGCCGCCGGACTCCGGGGACGGGGTCGCCTCGATCGGCTCTTCGATTAGGGTGCGAGGGCGCGCGGCCCGGCCGGCATCGCGCGGACCCCCACACCCGAGGAAAGGCGCCCCGTCGTGTTGCCACTGTGGTCACGCGCCCAGCAGCAGGACTACCGCAGCCGGGTGCGGGGCTGTCTGCTCGGCGGTGCCATCGGCGACGCGCTGGGCGCGGGCGTCGAATTCGAGCCGCTGGAGAAGATCCGGGCCCAGCACGGCCCGCGGGGTGTCACCGGCTACGTGCCGGCGTACGGGCGCACCGGCGCCGTCACCGACGACACCCAGCTCAGCCTCTTCACGGTCGACGGACTGATCCGGGCCCACATCCGGCGCGACACCGGCAGCTGGCACCCGCCCACCGACCTGCACCTGGCCTACCTGCGCTGGGCCGCCACCCAGCGCGACTGGGGCCCGGACGAGCGCCGCACCGACCTCGGCTGGCTCGGCCGCGAGGAGTGGCTGTACGCCCGGCGGGCCCCCGGTCAGGGCTGCCTGTCCGGCCTCACCGGGGCCGACGCCGAGCGGCTCGGCACCCTGGAGCTGCCCAAGAACCCGCACTCCAAGGGCTGCGGCACGGTGGTGCGGGCGGCCCCCTTCGGGCTGCTCACCACCTGGGAGCCGGGCCTGGTGTTCCAGCTCGCGGTGGAGTGCTCGGTGCTCACCCACGGGCACCCCACCGGCTACCTCGCGGCGGGCGCGTTCGCGGTGATCGTCCAGTCCGTCGCCCGCGGCGGCACCCTGGAGGAAGGCGTGCACCTGGCGCTCGCGCTGCTCTCCGAGCGGCAGGCGCACGAGGAGACCACCGCGGCGCTGCGGGCCGCCCTGGACGCGGTGCGGGCCGGCGAGCCGTCCGCCGAGCGGGTGGAGGCGCTGGGGGAGGGCTGGGTCGCCGAGGAGGCACTGGCGATCGCGGTCTACTGCGCGCTGGTCGCGCACGACGTGCGCTCGGGCCTGCTGCTCGCGGTCAACCACTCCGGGGACAGCGACTCCACCGGCGCGATCTGCGGCAACCTGCTCGGGGTGCTGCACGGGGACACCGCCCTGCCGCCCGGCCTGCTGGCCGGGCTCGAAGGACGCGGGGCGATCCTCGAACTCGCCGACGACTTCGTGATGGAGCTGGTGCACGGCACCGAACTGCACGACCGGCGGACCCCGGAGGGCGTCCAGTGGACCGCCCGCTACCCGGTGGCGAGCTGAGACGGGTGCCCTGACAAGGCAGTTGCCCGGAGCGCGGGCCGCCGCCGAGGGCGACGGGCCCGGCCACGGGCAACTCGTCCGAGTGCGGAACCGGGTGGGCCGCTCAGCCAGGGAGCCGCCCGAGGCCGCCGGTGCCCGCCGCCGAGGCGAACGCCGTCCAGGCCGCGGTGGAGAAGCGCAGTTGCGGGCCGCCGGGGTCCTTGGAGTCCCGGACCGCCACCACCCCCGCGCCGGGGACGGCGACTTCCACACAGGCGCCCTGGCCTCCACTGTGACTGCTCTTGTGCCAACCGGTTCCGTACTCGGACGGGGTGATCATTCGTGGAATTCCTTCTCGATGTCGGCTATCAGCGACCGGCTCTCCGCGACACCGAGTGCGGCCGCTCTCAGGTAGTCGTACAGACCGGTATAGCGGCGCACGTCCGCCTCCTTCTCCAGGTAGAGATCGCTCGTCACACCTTCGAAGTAGACAACCGTGGAATCGGCTGACTCGGGGAACTCCAGCAGAGAGAATGTCCCGGTCATGCCGGGATGGGCGCCGTGCGAGAACGGGATCACCTGGATGGTGATGTTCGGGCGCAGGCTGAGGTCCAGCATCTGCCGCAGCTGCTGCGCCATCACCGCCCTGCTGCCGACCTCGCGGCGCAGCACCGCCTCGTCTATGACGGTCCACAGGCTGCCGAGCCGGTTCTCGCCGTGGACGCGCTCCTGGCGCTTCATCCGGACCTGCACCCGGCGCTGCACGGCGACCGCGTCGGTGTCCGGCTGGGTGCCCTCGACCACGGCCTGGGCGTAGTGCTCGGTCTGCAGCAGGCCGGGGACGAAGGAGGACTCGTACGCGCGGATCGAGGAGGCCTCGGCCTCCAGCCCGATGTAGACGCTGTACGGCGTCGGCATGTCGTTGAAGTCGTGCCACCAGCCGCGCTGGCGGGACTCCTTGGCCATCTCCATGAGGCTGGCGCGCAGCTTGTCGTCGGGCACGTTGTACACGTCGCAGAGGTCGCGGACGTCGCGCTGGCTGATGCTGCGGCGGCCGTTCTCCAGTCGGCTGATCTTCGACTGGGAGACCATCAGGCGGCCGGCCACCTCCTCCGCCGTCATGCCCAGGCCCTCGCGGAGTTTGCGCAGCTCCGAACCCAGGCGCCGGCGACGCACGGTGGGATTGACGTTGGCGGACACTTCGACCTCCGGCCGGACCTCTGGTGCTCGTTGGAACGGCAGTCCTCGGAACACTTCGGACATTGGGACCAACCCCCCCTGACTCGGAGCAGCATGTCACCTGGGGCCAGGTCGGCGCCGGGGATTCCCCGCAGCGCGGTAGAACAGATCATCGGAAAAGCGCTTCCGCGAGACAGCGAAAGTCCCCAGGTGGTAATGCGGCTCGGCTACTCGGACAAGTGCTGCGGTGGGTGCCCCCGGAGCGGTCGGCGACCGGTCCGCACGTGCCCCCGGAACGTGCGGGGGCAGGTCGCGGCCGGGTGTCCGGGGACGGCAGAGGGGCGGTCGCCGGGCGACTCGCGTCGCGGGGCGACCGCCCCTGGGTGCTGCTGGTGGTGCCTCCGGTCCGGCCGGTGGCACCGGTCGTGCGCCGGGCCGCTCAGCGCCTTCCGGCGGCGTGAGCGGGGCGGCGTGCGCCGTCGGGCGCGCGGTCGGTGGCGTCGGGCGCGGTGTCGGCTGCCCGCCCGGCCGTGCGCATCGCGGCGGCCGTCACGGCCTGCCCGGTCAGCGGACGCCGACCCGGGGAGCGGAGACCCGCCCGCCCGAACCCCGGCCCGCCGAACGGGTACCGGGACGGCCGGAAGCGGCCCCGGAACCCTGGGAAGAACGGTTCTGTTGCGTCGGCAGGCCGTTCTGGACGTCCATCACGGCGTGCGCGACCATCCCGCCCAGCGGGTCGTACCGGATCAGGTCGCGCAGCCGCGACCGCGAGGACCGGCCCTCGTTGCCCGGGTACAGGTGCTTGCCCAGCCCCACCGAGTGGGCGAGCGCGGCGAGCGCGGCCGTCCGCGGGTCCGGCGGAACACCGGTGCGGATCGCGGTGTCCAACCGCTGCTTGATCGCGGCGTTGGTGCAGTCGTCGGACGCCTGGTACCGGATCGTCGGCAGCACCCCGCACACCTGGCCCGGCACGGCCGTGACCATGCCGCAGCGCTCCAGGTGCGCCAGATAGGTCTGCCGCAGCCCCAGCCGGGGCCCGCCGATCCAGTGCGCCGCGCGGACCGGACTGCCGCGTCGGCGCAGCAGTTCCAGTGCGTGGTCGAGGGTCGGGTCGCCGGTCGGCCGTGCGAGCACGACGGCGATCCGGTCTCCCTCCGGTACGATCCGTCCGGCCAGGGACAGCTCGACGAGCTGGGCCCCGGCGAGTCCGAGGTCGAGGGTCTGCGGCTGCGCCGTGGTACCCGTGGTCGGGTCCAAAGCGAGCAGCAAGAGTTCCTCGGGAACAGTTCTGCGGCTCTTGCCCATCCAAGCCTCCCCGCGTGGATGAGAGACAGGGTGACGCCTCTCACACGGGCTTGTCGAGTACGCCTCCGAATCGTGACCTTGGAGGGAAGGCGCGGAACCGGCGGTGTCGGGCCCTGCGTCTGACCGGTGAACAGACCGCGGTACGGCCGGGTGACGACAATAAGCGCCGGTCGGACGGGGTGTGCGCGGACGGAACGGCCGCCGGTGGCGGAGACTGTACAGGTACACGGGGCGGGGCGTCGGCTTCCCGAAATCGGGTTCGCCGGTGCCCCGCCGGGCGTTGAGGAGGCTGGGATACGTGGGCGAGTCCCCCGACAGGGTGCTGAGGGACGGCGACGAGCGGCAGCGGGACCGCGAACGCGAACGGACCGGGACGGCGGCCGGCACCGCCGGGTCCGCCGAGGCCGGCTCCGGTCCGACGGCTGATCGGGCGTCAGTCCAGGCCGCGGCCGGGGCGACTTCCGGGACCTCCTCGGACGCCTCCTCGGGAGCTTCCTCGCGAGCCGCCTCGGACGACCCTGCCGAGACCTCCGGCGAGGCGGCCCCGGAAACGTCCTCCGACGCTCCGGCGACGACGGCCAAGGGTGGCTCGACCGTACAGCTCCGCGTCCGGGATGTGGACAGCGAGACGACGATGCTGCGGCTTCCGGTGGACAACCGGACCACAGCGCTGCGGCTGCCCGGGGAGCCGGTGAAGCCTGTCGGCGAAGGCAGTTCCGGAGGTGGGGGCGAGGAGGAGGGTGCCTCGTCGTCGGCGGAAGAGGTGACGCAAGCCGTCGAACGTCCGGTCGGCGCCGACCCGCGTCTCGCCATGCGGACGGGTGTCGCGGTGGCGGAGAAGGCGACGGAGGAGGCCGGGGAGGAAGCGGAGGAGGAGACCGGGCCGTCCGGTGAGGCCGACTCAGAGGGGGCCGCCGAGCCGGTCGAGCCCACGGTCGAGGTCGCGGTGGCCGCATCGGTCGGGAAGGCAGGGAAGGCCGAGAAGGCGGGCGGGGTCAAGAAGGCCGACACGGCGGAGAAGTCCGAGAAGGCCGGCGACTCCGGCGACTCCGGCGACTCCGGCGACTCCGGCGACGCCGAGGACTCCGAGGACGGCCCGGCGGACACGGCGGACACGGCGGGCACCGAGTCCGAGGACTCTCCCGCCGGGTCCGACATGACCCTCGCGCTGGCCAAGCCCGCGCAGCCCGGCCGTCGGCCGGACCAGGCAGAGAAGCTGGAGAAGCCCGCGCCGCTGCGCGCCTCCGCCGTCCCCGCGACCGGCACCGTCCCGGAGCCGAAGCCCAAGCCCGTCCCGGAGCCCGAGCCGACCCCCGGTCCGGTGCCGCTGCCGAAGCCGGCCCCCGTGCCCGGCCCCGGCCCCGGCCCCTCCCCGGCCCCGAAGCCGCTGCCGGAGCCCGACCCGCGGCCGGTGCCGCCGGTCCCACCGCTGCCCAAGCCCACGCCGCTGCCCGCCCCGGAGCCGCTGCCCTCGCCGGAGAACACCGCCGAGGCGATGGAGGTCCTGGCCTCCCTCAACGCCCGCCCGGTCTCGCCGCTGCGGCGCGCCCTCAAGCGGGTCACCATCTGGACGGTCTTCCTCGCCGTGGTGCTCGGCGCGCTCGCGGTGGCCCAGCTGCTGCGCCCGCTGCCGGACCCCAAGCTGAAGATGACGGCCGCGGGCAGCTACAACTTCTCCGGCGACCCGCTGGACCTCGCCTGGCCGGCCAAGGGCCAGTCCGCCGCCGAGGTGGTCGGCGTCGGCAGCCTCGGCAGTTCGGGCCAGGAGGTGCCGGCCTCGATCGCCAGCGTCACCAAGGTGATGAACGCCTACCTGATCCTCCAGAAGTTCCCGCTGAAGAAGGGGGAGAGCGGCCCGAAGATCACCGTCGACAAGCAGGCCGCCCAGGAGTCCGGCAACGTCGACGAGTCCAAGGTGACGCTCACCGAGGGCCAGGTGCTCACCGAGTACCAGGCGCTGGAGCTGCTGATGCTGCCCTCGGCCAACAACGTGGCCCGGCTGCTCGCCCGCTACCACTCCGGCTCCGAGGCCGAGTTCGTCAAGCAGATGAACGACACCGCGGCCAAGTTCGGCATGGCCAACACCATCTACGCCGACCCGGCGGGCTTCAACCCGGACACCAAGTCCACCGCCAAGGACCAGCTGAAGCTGGCCGAGCAGGTCATGCAGGACGAGATCTTCCGGCAGATCGTCTCCACCCCGGAGACCAACTTCAACAACGTGAAGATCCCCAACACCAACAACCTGATCAACCCGAAGGCCGGCGTGATCGGCGTCAAGACCGGCTCCAGCACCCCGGCCGGCGGCTGCCTGATGTGGGCCGCGTACAAGGAGATCGGCGGGGTGAAGCGGATGATCCTCGGCGTCACCCTGGGCCAGCAGGCCACCGGACCCAAGGAGGGCGAGGGCATCCTGCCGACCGTGCTGAAGGTCAGCGGCAAGCAGATCCAGGCCGCGCAGAACGGTCTGACCGGCCAGACCGTGGTGAAGAAGGGCGACGTCGTCGGCTCGGTGGACGACGGGCTCGGCGGCAAGGTCGCGGTCGTCGCCACCCAGGACCTGGTGGTGGCGGGCTTCCCCGGCATCTCCGGCACGGTCACCCTGGACGCGTCGAAGATCGACCACACCCTGCCGGCCGGCACCGAGGTCGGTGTGCTGCGGGTGGGCGCGGGCGAGGACAAGGCGGAGGTCCGGGTGGCCCTCCAGTCGGCCCTGAACCCGCCGTCCATCCAGTCCCGGCTGCTGCGCACGCTGTGAGCCGCTGAGGCGTCGGAGCCGAGCAGAACAGGAGAAGGGGAGCCGGTG